>JAEYRQ010000201.1 GCA_023435545.1 Pseudomonadota bacterium
CTCGACCGGGCGGCCACCGCGCGGCGGCTGTGGCTCGCCGTCGACCGGCATCTGGCCGATCTCGAGACATATGGCGGACCGGAGGGGATGATCCGCGCCGCGCAGAACCTCGCGACGCTGGCGCGCACGCTGGAGACGCTGGTCGATGTCGAGCGCGAGCTCGCGCCGGCGCCGGCGGCGGAGCCGACGGGGCGCAGGATCCCGAGCGGCGGCATCGCCTATGAGGAGTTCCGCCTCGAGATCGCCCGGCGGCTCGAGGCCTATGTCGAGGAGGACGATCTGCGGCAGGCGGCCAAGGCGACGGCCGAGATGTGGGCGATGGCGCCGGCCGCGTGCGCGATGGCCGGGGAGGCGCTCTAGGGGCCCCTCCCATTCTCTCGCCGAAAAGCGGAACCCTTGCGTCCGCCCTTCGGCTTCGAGGGGCTCTGGCTCAGGCCCTTTGCTGAAGGTCGAGAGATGGTGCGAGCAGCGCGTCGATCTGTGATGCCGGAACCGGGCGCGAGTAGAGGAAGCCTTGCAGGTCGTCGCAGCCGATCGACGACAGCTTGCGCCTCTGCTCTGCCGTCTCGACGCCTTCCGCGGTGGTCTTCAGGCCGCGGGCCCGGGCCATCTCGATAATGGCGCGGACGATCGCCTCGTCGCCGTTCTCCCGTCCGAAGCCGCTGATGAAGCTGCGATCGATCTTGATCCGGTCGACGTCGAGCTTCTGCAGCCTGCTCAATGACGAGAACCCGGTGCCGAAATCGTCGAGGGCGATGCGGACCCCGAGGGTTCGCAGCGCCTTCAGGTTCTGGTCGCCGATGCCGTTGGTATCGGTGAGGGCGCTCTCGGTCAGTTCCAGCTCGAGCCGCCGGGGATCGATGCCCGCCGCGAGGATGCGGGCCGCCACCCGGGTGGCAAAGGCCGGGTTGCGCAGTTCGACGGCAGAGACGTTGACGGCGATCGACAAGGAGGGCCAGCGCCGCGCGGCGGCACAGCTTTCGCGCAGCACGAACTCGCCGAGGGAGTCGATCAGGGCACTTTCCTCGGCGATCGGAATGAAGACCTCGGGCGAAATCCACCCCTGAACCGGGTGGCGCCAGCGCAGCAGGGCCTCGACGCCGATCATCCGCTGGGAGGCCGCGCTGAACAGCGGCTGATAGTGCACCGACAGCTGATCCTCGCTGCCGAGCGCCAGCCGGAGGTCGCGCTCGATGTCGCGTCGCGCCTGGAGGATGGCGTCCATCTCCGACCCGAACATCTCGTAGCGCCCGCGTCCGGCGCTCTTGGCATGATAGAGCGCGATATCCGCCTTGCGACAGAGCTCGGTGCGGGTATCGCCATCGCGCGGCGCCAGGGCGATGCCGATCGTCACGCCTATGAACACCTGATGTCCACCGACACCGAACGGTCGGCGGACGCTTTCGATGATCCGATCCGCAAGGGCCTGCACGACATCGTCTGAGTCCACGGCAGGCATCACGATCGTGAATTCGTCTCCGCCCAGCCGAGCCAGGGTGTCCGTCGGTCGGATCAGGCCGTTCAGCCGCCCTGCGAGTTCGACGATGACGGCGTCGCCGGCAGGGTGGCCCAGCGTGTCGTTCACCTGCTTGAACTGATCCAGGTCGAGGTAGAGCACCGCGACCGATGTGCTGCCGGTCCGCGTCGCCAGGGCCTCATCGAGACGTTCCTGGAACAGCACCCGGTTGGGCAGTTCGGTGAGCGGATCATGATGCGCGAGGTGTCGCATCCGCGCTTCGCGTTCGGCCAGTTTGCGCGAACGCAGGTTGAGCAGGAACAGGAGGACCAGGATCAGCGATAGGATCACCGCCGCGACCATTGCGGCAGCCGGAGCGACCTTCTCGACCACCGCCGCGCCCGGCCGATAGGGCTGCCAGACCAGATACCCCACCGGCTCGCCCGAATCTGCGAGCAGAGGAAGCGAAACGAAGCCGCCGGCTGCTTCGCTCTCCCATTGGAAGCGCAGCTCGTCGAACAGGTAGTCCTGCGCCAGGAGCTCGAGGAAATCGCCGTCGAGGAAACGCACGGCCACGTGCACGTATTCCGACCCGATGGCCTGCTCGATCTCGCCCGTGTCCGAGACTATGGGCTTGGCGCTGACGACGGCGGGCCGCCCTGCCACGACCAGTATGTCGGCGGCTCCCTGGCTGAGGATCCGGTCGGTGAGCTGGCTCTCGTCACCTTCGAGGAGCTGCCGCCGCAAGTCGGCGATGAGCGGTGCCGCCACCGCCTCGAAGGCCTGATAGGTCTCTTCCTCTCCAGTCGTCGAGAACTGATAGATCGGGCGATCGGCGGGATCGAGCACATAGGACCCATCGTGCCCGAAATAGGTATTCATCCAACTGCCGAGATTGTAGTCGATCCACTCGACGTCCACCTGACGGACCGCGTTCACCGCGTCGTCCCAGACGGTTACGCTCTCCTGGTCGTGCGCGATCGTGTCCCGCAGGTCGCTGATGACGACGTTGGCAAGCGCCACCTGCCGGCTGACCGCCACGTCGTCGGCCTCGCGGCCAGCCCAGGCCAGCAACGTGCCGACCAGCGCGGCGAGCGCGGCCGCGCCGGTCAGTGTCGGCAGTGCGATACGTCGCACAAAGCGGCCCGAGCTGTAATCGGAAGGCGACATGAAATTGGCTCCAACGCAGACCCAATCCATGCCCGACAATGCATTAAAGATGCCTTATTAAGCGACTTCGCAACGGGTCGAATATGCCGCTGCTCGACAGATAGTCCTCGGAGGATTCGTCGAAGATAGGCTTGCCTAGATTGAGGGTCGCCGCCGAGCATCTCCGACGCCGGACGTTCCGCTCTTGGCGAGAATCCGACTCGCCGACGAAAACATCTGCTTCCATTCCTGGCATCGCCCGCGGCGCGCTCGCCTCCGGATCGCCCCGCCGTTCGCGAACAGACTGATTCTGTGCCGTCGAAGCCGCTCCAGGGGCGAGCCCCCTCACATCCTTTCGCCGGGAAGCTCGCTTGCCTGCTTCACCCAGGCCGTCACCTGCGCCTCGTCGACCGCCTCGTCCTCGTGGATGTGGAGGTAGCGCACGTCCTTCTGCTTCGAGCCGACCGGCGGCGGCGGATCGAGCCGCGCGCCGCGGTGGAAGGCGACCTTGATGTACTTGTCGAAGCAATGGAAGGACAGGAACCAGCCATTGTCCTCCTCGCCCGCGCCATAGAGCGGCGAATTCCACTTCACCGCCTTGCGCAAGTCAGGCACGGCAGCCGCGATCAGCGCGTCGAGGCGGCGGCCGGCCTCGTGCTTCCAGCCGGGCATCGCCGCAATGTAGGCCTGAACCGGCGCGTCGCCGTAGCCCTTGGGGATCTGCGGATTGCCGCCGGACAGCAGCACCACGCCGTCCGGCCCGGGCTTCAGCGGCGGCTTGCGGGGTTTCGAGGTCCGGGCGGTGCCGGCAGCGGAACTCTTGCGCCCGCCCTTCGGCTTCGGGGTGGTGTCGTTCATCGTATCCCTCCCGATCGTGGATCCGGATTCGACAGGCGACACTAGCGGACAAGGCGCTGAAGTCCAGACGAGGGCCGCTGCGGCTTTACCGGCCGGTAAGCGCGGGCGGATATCGTAGGGGACGGGCGCGCCACGATGGCCGCATCCGGCGGCATGGGGTGATCCGATGGTCAACGGCATAGTCGGCACGGCGCTTTTTGCGCTCGCCCTGTCCTCGTTGCCGGCAGCCGGTGCCGGCATCACCGTCTATCCGTCCGCCGGCGGCAGTGTGCCGGTCGTCAGCCTCAGCGGCGAGATCGCCACCGGCGATGCACAGGCGTTCCGGCGGGCGACCCATCGACTCGACCGGGCCATGGTCATCCTCGACAGCGCGGGCGGCGAGGTCGCCGACGCGCTGGGGATCGGTGCGGTCATCGCCACGACGGGGTTCACGACGCTGGTCGGGCCGGATATCGGATGCAGCTCGGCGTGCGGGCTCGTCTGGCTGGCGGGCGCGCGGCGCTACATGGCGGCCTCCTCCGGGATCGGCTTTCACACTTCGGTGCGCAACAATGGCGCCGCGGTCACATCCTACCTCGCCGATCTCGGGCTCGATGCAGAGGCGGTCCGCGTCATCGCCACCGCCGGCCCGCAGCTGCGGCTCACTCCCGACTGGGCGCGGCAGCTGGGCATCGAGGTCTACCTCGTCGATGCCGGCGGATCGGTGGTGAGATCGGACTAGCGCGGTTCAGCGGCCGGCGCACTCCTTGCCCCGGATTGCCGGGAAAGCCCCTTCGCCCACGGCTCAATCGGCCCGCCATCCGCAGGAGGTTCGCCCGCCCGAGGTGGCGCAGACGCAGGTCCAGAAGATACCGTTCTGGAACCTCGTCTCACCCGCCTTGCAGGCGGGTGTCGATGCCAGCGAGGCGCCGGGCAGCGCCAGCCAGGCGGACAGCACGAGACACGATGCAAACGCCAGCAACCTCATGTGCAATTCTCCCGGTCGACGACGGGCCAGATGAACTCGCCGGCAATACGTCGATACGAGACTGCCGGATCAGTTGCCCTTCGCCACAGGTCCCACTCGGGGACGGGACCCGCCCGCAGACCGGTAGGTTGGGCATACGCAATCGCACCGGCTTCCCGCGCGGCGCCGCGAGAGGCTATGTAGGCAGGGCATCACGCGGGACGAATCATGCCGGAACTGGCGGACGGCAACGTTTTCTATGAACTGGCGCTGCTGCTGGCGGTGGCGGCCGCGGTCGGCATCGTCGGGCTGCTGTTGCGCCAGCCGCTGATCGTCGCCTTCATCGCCACCGGCATCATCGTCGGCGGCGATGTTCTGGGTGTCGTCCATTCCGCCGAGCATGTCGATCTGCTGGCCGAGATCGGCATCGCCGCGCTGCTGTTCCTCGTCGGCCTGAAGCTCGACCTCACCATCATCCGCAACCTCGGCGCCGTCGCGCTGGCGACCGGCCTCGGCCAGGTGATCTTCACCTCGGTTGTCGGGTTCTTCATCTGCCTGGCGCTCGGCCTCGACGTGCTGACCAGCACCTATGTCGCGGTGGCGCTGACGTTCTCCTCGACGATCATCATCGTCAAGCTGCTCTCCGACAAACGCGAGCTGGATTCGCTGCACGGGCGCATCGCACTCGGCTTCCTCATCGTCCAGGACATCGCCGTGGTGGTGGCGTTGGTGGCGCTCTCGGCGATCGGGGTGGGGGCGAGCGAGAGCCCGTCGGGCCTCGGCATCCTCGGCGTCATCGGCAGCGGTATCGTCATGGTCGGGCTGGTGCTGCTGTTCTCCCGCTATCTGGCCGAAGGGCTGGTGCGGCTCGTCGCCCGGGTGCCGGAACTGCTGGTCACGTTCTCGCTCGCCTGGGCGGTGCTGTTCGCCGCGCTCGGCGATTTCCTCGGCTTCGGCAAGGAGCTCGGCGGCCTGCTCGCCGGCGTCGCGCTCGCCTCCACCTCCTACCGCGACGCCATCGCCACGCGGCTGTCGAGCCTGCGCGACTTCCTGCTGCTGTTCTTCTTCGTCGGGCTCGGCTCCCGTCTAGATCTCAGCGTGCTCGGCGACCAGGTGTTCGGCTCGCTGGTGCTGTCGGTGTTCGTGCTGGTCGGCAATCCGCTGATCGTCATGGCGATCATGGGCTACATGGGCTACCGCAAGCGCACCGGCTTCCTGGCCGGCCTGACGGTGGCGCAGATCAGCGAGTTCTCGCTGATCTTCATGGCGATGGGCATGGCGATCGGCCATGTGCGCCCGGACGCGCTCGGCCTGGTCACGCTGGTCGGGCTGATCACGATCACCCTGTCGACCTACATGATCATCTATTCGCACCCGCTGTTCCGGTTCTTCGAGCCGTGGCTCGGTTTCATGGAACGCCGCGATCCTGCCCGCGAGCTGGCGCTGGAAGAGGGCGAGCCGGACCGGCCCTACGACATCATCCTGTTCGGTCTCGGCCGCTACGGCTCCTCGATCGGCCGCGCCATCCAGACGCGGGGCATGTCGGTTCTCGGTGTCGATTTCGATCCGGAAGCGGTGCGCCGCTGGCGCCGCCGCGGGCGCCATGCGGTCTATGGCGATGCGGAGGATCCGGAGTTCGTCGCCCACCTGCCGCTGGCGACAGCCGCCTGGGTCGTCGTGGCGACGCCCTCGCTCGGCAAGGGCATCGCCCACGAGGACAGTCGCGTCTCGCTGATCGATTCGCTGCGCAAGGAAGGCTTCACCGGCAAGATCGCGGTCAGGTGCCACGACGTGCGCGAGATGCGCCAGTTCTCCGGGATGGGCGCCGATGTCGTGCTGCTGCCGTTCTCGGACGCGGCCGGCTATGCGGTCGAGCTGCTCGGCGTCGGCGGCGCAGCGATCCGCGAGGGCGAGCGGCTGCTCGACGACGAGGAGGACGAGACCGAGGTGCAGAAACCTCTCGACTGATCCGCAAAGTGACAGCCGCTGCTGCCGACTGACCGGCCCGCACGGCCATGCTAGAAGCGTGACTGTCCCGCTCGCTGCCGGCCGAGTCGGACTGTCGAGGGGGCTGCCATGCACGCGCCGATCACGCTTCGCCGCAGGGTGCACGATATCCTCGAGCGGGAGGATCCGGACGATCCCGTCACCGCCTGGGTGTTCCGCGGCATCGTCGCGCTGATCGTCATCAATGTGATCGCGGCGATCATGCTGACCGACGATCGCTTCCGGCACATGTTCCCCTACGATTTCAAGATCATCGAGGCGGTTTCGCTCGTCGTGTTCGGGATCGAGTACCTGCTCAGGCTGTGGAGCTCCGTCGAAAGCCCGTGGCTGCGCGGAAGAAGTCCGCTCCAGGCGCGGCTGCGCTGGGTCGTCTCGCCGGCAGCCATCATCGACCTGGTCGCGCTGCTGCCCTTCCTGATCGTCCACATCTATCAGGCCGACATCCGCACGCTGGCTCTCGTCAGGCTCTTGCGCTTCTTCAAGCTGGCCCGCTATTCGCCGGGCCTCGCCTCGCTGCTCGAGGCGGTGCGCTCCGAGCGGCATGCGCTCATCGCCTGCTTCGTGGTGATGTGCGGCGGCATCGTTATCTTCGCCACCGCCATGTACGAGGTGGAAGGAACGGCGCAGCCGGACAAGTTCGGCTCGATCCCGCTGGCGATGTGGTGGGCGGTGGTGACCATCACCACGGTCGGCTACGGCGACGTGGTGCCGCTCACCGGCGCGGGGCGGATCATCGCCGGCCTCACAATGATCACCGGCATCTTCCTCCTGGCGCTTCCGGTCGGCATCGTCGCCTCGGCCTTCATCGAGGTGATCCGGCGGCGGCACTTCATGGTGAGCTGGGGCATGGTGGCGCGCGTGCCGATGTTCGCCGATCTCGACGCGGCAACGCTGTCGGAGGTGATCCCGCGGCTGAAGGCCCGCGCCGCCGATGCCGGACAGGTGATTATCCCGCGCGGCCGGCTGCCGCGCGCGGTGTTCTTCGTGGTCTCCGGGGTTGTCGTCATCGAGACCGCGATGGGCAGCCGCCGGCTTGGGGCTGGTAGCTCGTTCGGCGAGACGCGCGAAGAGGACCACCCACACCTCCACGCCCTCGTCCGCGCGGTCGAGGAGGCCCGCCTTCTGGTCCTCAACGGCGACGACCTCATCGCCGCCGTCCCCGACCTCGCCGACCGCTTCGCCGAGGTGTCGGTCTACGAGGTTGGGTGAGGGGGCGCCGGCGTCAGCCGGCGGGAACCGCTGACCGGCCGTCCCGTTCTCAGCCCATCGCCGTCTGCAGGTTCTGGTCGACCTTGTCGAGGAAGCCCGTCGTGGTCAGCCACTTCTGGTCGGGGCCGACCAGCAGCGCCAGGTCCTTGGTCATGTCGCCGGCCTCGACGTGTCGACGCAGACCTTCTCCAGCGTCGCGGCGAACTGGGCGAGCTCGTCGTTGCCGTCGAGCTTGGCGCGGTGGGCGAGGCCTCGGGTCCAGGCGAAGATCGAGGCGATCGAGTTGGTCGAGGTCTCCTGGCCCTTCTGGTGCTGGCGGTAGTGGCGGGTGACCGTGCCGTGCGCGGCCTCGGCCTCCACCGTCTTGCCGTCCGGCGTCATCAGCACCGAGGTCATCAGGCCGAGCGAGCCGAAGCCCTGAGCCACCGTGTCCGACTGCACGTCGCCGTCGTAGTTCTTGCAGGCCCAGACGTAGCCGCCCGACCACTTCAGCGCGGAGGCCACCATGTCGTCGATCAGCCGGTGCTCGTAAGTGATGCCCTTCGCCTTGAACGCGTCGGCGAACTCGGCGTCGAAGACCTCCTGGAACAGATCCTTGAAGCGGCCGTCATAGGCCTTGAGGATGGTGTTCTTGGTCGAGAGATAGACCGGATAGCCGCGCGCCAGCCCGTAGTTCATCGAGGCGCGGGCGAAGTCGCGGATCGAATCATCGAGGTTGTACATCGCCATGGCGACGCCCGAGCCGGGGAAGTCGAACACCTTGTGCTCGATCTTCGTGCCGTCCTCGCCGACGAACGAGATGGTCATCGTGCCCTTGCCCGGCACCTTGAAGTCGGTTGCGCGGTACTGATCGCCGAAGGCGTGGCGGCCGATGATGATCGGCTGCGTCCAGCCCGGCACGAGGCGGGGCACGTTCTTGCAGATGATCGGCTCGCGGAAGATCACGCCGCCGAGAATGTTGCGGATCGTGCCGTTCGGCGATTTCCACATGGCCTTCAGGCCGAACTCCTCGACGCGGGCCTCGTCCGGGGTGATGGTGGCGCACTTGACGCCGACGCCGTACTTCTTGATGGCTTCGGCGGCCTCGACCGTCACCTTGTCGTCGGTCGCGTCGCGATGCTCGATGCCGAGATCGTAGTATTTCAGGTCGATGTCGAGATAGGGATGGATCAGCTTGTCCTTGATCAGCTGCCAGATGATGCGGGTCATCTCGTCGCCGTCGAGCTCGACGACCGGGTTCTCGACCGTGATCTTCGCCATGGAATGCGCCCCTCGGATGGGAATGTTCGGTTCTGGGAATGTGCCGCCGCGCCGCTTGTCCGCGCGCCGGCCGGTGGGTCGCGGCCCCTATAGCATTCCCCCGGTTCGGATCAAAGCCGGCGGCCGCCAGACGGGCGGTTCGACTTTGGTCCGGGGGGAAGGCAGGGCGGTTCTCGCTGAAGCGGCACCGGCCCCGGTGCGCCCTGGCCTCGAAACAATAAATCCCCGTCATGGCCGGACGTGTTCCGGCCATACACGCCCTCGCCGCCGTGCTGCCACAAGGACGTGGATGCCCGGGACGAGCCCGGGCATGACGCTGGCGGGGGTGTGGGGGGAAGGGCGTCTTCTGCTTGCGGAGCCGGCCCTGTGAGCACGCCCCCCTCCCCAGCCATCGTCCTCGTTACCCCGCAGCTCGGCGAGAACATCGGCATGGTGGCGCGCGCCATGGCGAATTTCGGGCTCGCCGACCTGCGCCTCGTCAATCCCCGCGACGGCTGGCCGAGCGAGAGCGCGCGGGCGGCGGCCTCGGGTGCCGACTGGGTGATCGACGGCGCCAGGCTCTTTGCCTCCACCCGCGAGGCGCTGGCCGACATCGGGCTGGTGCTGGCGACGACGGCGAGGCCCCGCGAGATGGCAAAGCCGGTGCTCAGCTCACGCGAGGCCGCGGCTCGGCTCGCCGAAACCGTCGACGGCGGCGACCGCGCCGCGATCCTGTTCGGCGGCGAACGCGCCGGGCTCGGCAATGACGACGTGGCACTGGCGGATGCGATCGTCACCTTTCCGACCGATCCGGCCTTCGCCTCGCTGAACCTCGCCCAGTCGGTGCTGCTGATCGGCTACGAATGGTTCCAGACCCGCGGCGGCGAGGCCGGCCGCCCGCGCGCCGAGGCCCCGCAGCGCGCCCAACGCGAGGACGTCATCCGCCTATTCGAGCACCTGGAGGGCGAGCTCGACGCCGCTGGCTTCCTGCACCCGCCGGAGAAGCGGCCGGTAATGGTGAGGAACCTGAGGACCATATTCCTGAAAGCCGGGCTGAGCGACCAGGAGGTGCGCTCGCTCAGGGGCGTGATCCGGGCGCTGTCCGAGCTCAAGGTCCGGCGCGCACACAAGGCCTGAGGCGATGCCAAGGATTATCGTCTTCGATTCCGGTCTCGGCGGCCTGTCGGTGCTGAAGGAGATCCGCGCCGCGCGGCCGGATGCGGCGATCACCTACATTGCGGACACCGCGCGGTTTCCCTATGGCGACCTCGCCGAAGCGGAAGTGATCGCCCGTGGCCTGGCGATCTTCGACCGGCTCGCGGCAGAGCGCACGCCGGATCTCGCGGTGATCGCCTGCAACACCGCCTCGACGCTGGTGCTGCCGCCATTGCGGGCGGCGTTCGACTTCCCCTTCGTCGGGACAGTGCCGGCGATCAAGCCGGCCGCCGCGCGCACCACCTCGGGTCTGGTGAGCGTGCTGGCGACGCCGGGCACGGTGAAGCGCGACTACACCCGCGCGCTGATCGACACCTACGCCTTCCATGTCGACGTGACGCTGGTCGGCGCCACCCGCCTCGCGAGCCTCGCCGAAGCGGCGATGCGCGGCGAGGAGATTCCCGACGAGGCGTTCCGCGCCGAGATCGCCCCCGCCTTCGTGCGGCGGGGATCGAAGCGCACCGACACCGTCGTACTGGCGTGCACCCACTATCCGCTGGTGCTCGACCGGCTGGAGCGCGTCGCGCCCTGGCCGCTCGATTGGATCGACCCGGCGCCCGCGATCGCGCGGCGCGCTGCGAGCCTGCTCGAAGGCGTGCTGCCGGGTCCGGCCGCCGGGACCGGCGAGGCGATGTTCACGGCTTTGCCGGCCGATGTCGCGAGCCTGAAGCAGCTACTCTCCGGCTTCGGGCTGGCGCCGCCGGCGTTGCTGGAGATTGACGTGCAGGCGGCCTGATCCGCTGACGCCGCGTCGGCGCCAGCGCCGTGTTCGCCTGCCGCGCCGGTGACGGCGCCGCTCAGGCGACCGCGTAGTTCATGAT
>JAEYRQ010000214.1 GCA_023435545.1 Pseudomonadota bacterium
CGCCCATATGGTCCGCAATTCAGCGGATCACGGGCTCGAGACGGCTGCGATCCGCAAGTCCTCGGGCAAGGCGGAGACCGGCAAGATCCGGCTTTCGGCCTATCACGAGGGCGGCCACATCATCATCGAGATCGCCGACGACGGCCGCGGCCTCGACGGCGCCAAGATCCGCCAGAAGATCCTCGATCGGGGGCTGGCGAGCGAATCCGAACTGGAGAAGATGAGCGAGGCGCAGCTGCACCGCTTCATCTTCAATGCCGGCTTCTCCACCGCCGAGAAGGTCACCAGCGTCTCCGGACGCGGCGTCGGCATGGACGTGGTCAAGACCAATATCGAACTCATCGGCGGCACCGTCGACGTCAAGTCGGTGC
This sequence comes from Pseudomonadota bacterium, assembly GCA_023435545.1. Lineage (GTDB taxonomy): Bacteria > Pseudomonadota > Alphaproteobacteria > Rhizobiales > Tepidamorphaceae > Tepidamorphus. Next base: position 372 of record JAEYRQ010000214.1, read on the forward strand.
AGGGCGAGGGGTCGGTCTTCACCATCAAGATCCCGCTGACGCTCGCCATCGTCTCGGCACTGATCGTCGAGTCCTCGGGCCAGCGTTTCGCCATTCCGCAGCTCGCGGTGGTGGAACTGGTGCACACCGGGTCGGGCTCGGTGACCAAGATCGAGCGCATCAAGGACACTCCCGTCCTCAGGCTGCGCGACGAACTGCTGCCGCTGGTCGGACTCTCCGAGGTGCTGGGGCTGGCGTCCGCCGAGGACGGCAGCGACGCCGAGGGCTTCATCGTCGTCGTCCAGGTCGGCTCGCAGCGCTTCGGCATCGTCGTCGACGCGGTCTTCCACACCGAGGAAATCGTCGTGAAGCCGATGTCGAGCATGCTGCGCGGCATCTCCGCCTTCTCCGGCAACACGATCCTCGGCGACGGCTCGGTGATCATGATCGTCGACCCGAACGGGATCGCCCGCCAGGTCCGCACCGACGTCGCCACCGAGTCCAAGACCGATGATCACGGCGATCACGCCGCCTCGCGCGAGGAGGCCATCTCCCTCCTCTTGTTCCGCGCCGGCTCGCACACGCCGAAGGCGGTGCCGCTGTCGCTGATCACCCGCCTCGAGGAGATCGACGTCGAGCGCATCGAGCACACCAACGGGCGCAGCCTGGTGCAGTACCGCGGCCGGCTGATGCCGCTGGTCTACGTCAGCGACACCGTCGAACGGCGGACCCAGGGCTCCCAGCCGATGATCGTCTTCACCGACGGCGGTCGATCCATGGGTCTCGTCATCGACGAGGTGGTGGACATCGTCGACGACCGGCTCGATATCGAGATCTCGTCGGAATCGAACGGCGTGCTCGGCTCGGCCGTCATCCGCGGCTCCGCCACCGAGATCCTCGACGTCGCCCATTATCTGCCGCTGGCCTTCACGGACTGGTTCCACCGCAAGGACATGGGCGTCGCCTCGCACGACATGAAGATCATGCTCGTCGACGATAGCGCCTTCTTCCGGAACATGCTGACGCCGGTGCTGAAGTCCGCTGGATACGTCACCGTGGTCTGCGAGAGCGCCATGGAAGCGATGCGACGGCTGGAGGCCGGCGAGCACGCCGACATCGTCGTCAGCGACATCGAGATGCCGGAGATGAGCGGCTACGAGTTCGCCGAGCGCCTGACCTCCAGCAACCGCTGGAAGCACGTCCCCGTGGTCGCGCTGTCCTCGCATGCCACGCCAGAGGCGATCGAGCGCGGCCGCCAGGCCGGCTTCCATGACTACGTGGCGAAATTCGATCGTGCCGGACTGCTGGCCGCCTTGAAGGAACTGGCCCGCCCGATGGGAGAGGCTGCATGACAAACGCTAGCAATGCCAGAACGCTCCGCCCGGCCCGCGAGCCGGGGGAGGGCCGTGATGCGACCGACGACGTCGGCGACACCGCCACCCGCGACTACATCACCGTCACCATCGGCAATCAGCTCTTCGGGCTGCCGATCGAGCGCGTGCACGACGTCTTCCGCCTCACCGGCATGACGCCGGTGCCGCTGGCCCGACGCGAGATAGCCGGCGTGCTCAACATGCGCGGCAGAATCGTCACGGCGATCGACATGCGCCGCCGCCTGGACATCCCGGCCGCCGAGCGGACCGAGTCGCCGATGGCCGTTGGCATCGAGCACGGCGGCGAGTCCTACGGCCTGGTGATCGACGAGGTGGGCGACGTTCTGCGCCTGCCGATCTCCGGGATCGAGCCCAACCCGGTGAACCTCGATCCGCGCTGGGTCCGCGTGTCTGGCGGCGTCCAGCGGCTGGAAGGCAGGCTGCTGGTCATCCTCGATGTCGAGCGGATACTGGAAATGGAGTCGGAATCTCTCGCTGCGTAACGCTTTCGCAGGCAACCGCGAGTAGAGTGGCGGCAACATACGTAGCCGGAGAGTGATCCCATGAAACAGTGTCTCGTGGTCGACGACTCGAGCGTGATCCGAAAGGTCGCGCGGCGGATTCTCGAGGATCTGGGTTTCGCGGTCGGCGAGGCCGAGGATGGCGCCGTGGCGATGGAGGCCTGCCGCCGCCACATGCCGGAAGCGATCCTTCTCGACTGGAACATGCCGGTGATGGACGGCTTCGAGTTCCTCTCGAAGCTTCGGCAGATGCCGGGCGGCGATCAGCCCAAGGTGGTCTTCTGCACCACCGAGAACGACATCGCGCAGATTGCCAAGGCACTCAAGGCCGGCGCCAACGAGTACATCATGAAGCCCTTCGACCGCGACATCGTCGAGGCGAAGTTCATGGAAGCAGGACTGATCTGAGCAGCCTCGACTCCGGCCGGCTGCCCGTATGTGTACGAGTACCTCCGGGCGCCGGCGACCGCGCCCCGGGCGGAAGTGTAGAGAGTAGCCATATGCCGAATGTCGCGCCGAGGGCGCCCAATGCTTCCGGAACATCCTCGGCTCCGATCCGGGTCATGGTCGTCGACGATTCCGCGGTGGTTCGCGGTCTGGTGAGCCGCTGGCTGGCGGAAGCCCCGGACATCGAGGTCGTCTCCCTGCAGCGCAACGGCCGCGCTGCCCTGGAGGCGATCGAGGAGGCCGATCCCGACATCGTCATCCTCGACATCGAGATGCCGGAGATGGATGGGATGACGGCGCTGCCGCTGATCCTGCGCAAGAAGCCCGGCATTCCCGTCGTCATGGCGTCCACTCTCACCCGCCGCAACGCCGAGATAAGCCTGAAAGCTTTGTCCCTCGGGGCCCGCGACTACATCTCGAAGCCCGAAGGCCAGCACGGAATGGTCTCGGCCGACGATTTCCGTCAGGAGCTTCTGGCCAAGATCCGCGCGCTGGCGACGCCGCGGCCGGGACGCGCACGCAGGGCGCCCGCCGCACCGGCCGTCGCACCCGCCGCGCGCAAGCCGGAGGTCGTGATCGCGCTGCGTCCGCCCTCCTCCGTACGGCCGCGGGTCCTGGTGATCGGCAGCTCGACCGGCGGCCCTCCGGCCCTGACACAATTGATGCAGCAGCTCGGCGGGAAGATCGGTAGCATTCCGGTGCTCATCACCCAGCACATGCCGCCGACATTCACCGGCATCCTGGCGGAGCATCTGGCCAAGGCATCGGGCCGGCCGGCGGGCGAGGGCAAGGACGGCGAGCCGATCGTCGCGGGACGGATCTACGTGGCGCCGGGCGGCCATCACATGCTGGTGCAGGGCGGACCCGAACCGAAGATCCGGCTCGACGACGGGCCGCCGGTCAACTTCTGCCGCCCTGCCGTCGACCCGCTGTTCTCCAGCGCCGCCGCCGCATACGGTCCGGCGACGCTGGCGCTCGTCCTCACCGGGATGGGACAGGACGGCGCCAACGGCGGGCGCAGCATCTCGGCCGCCGGCGGGACCGTCCTCGCGCAGGACGAGGCCTCCAGCGTCGTCTGGGGCATGCCCGGTGCCACGGCGAAGGCGGGCGTCTGCAGCGCAGTACTTCCGCTCGACCAGATCGCCGGCCGCGTATCGCAATTGCTCATGGGACTCCGCACATGACGCCCCAGGACTTCAATTTCCTCCGGGATTTCCTGCGAAGCCAGTCCGGTCTCGATCTGGCCGACGACAAGCGATACCTGGTAGAGGCGCGGCTCACGCCGATCGCCCGGCGCGCGGGAATAGCCGACCTGACGGCGCTGATCCATGCCATCCGCAGCTCCAGCGACCACAAGCTGAAATATGCCGTGGTCGAGGCGATGACCACCAACGAGTCCTCGTTCTTCCGGGACCGGGTGCCGTTCGACAACTTCCGGGACGTGATGGTGCCGCGCATGTTGCAGGCGCGCGCCTCGCGGCGTGAGATGCGGATCTGGTGCGCGGCGGCCTCGACCGGGCAGGAGCCATACTCGCTGGCGCTGACGGTGCGCGAGGATTCGCGGCTCAACTCCTGGCGCGTCGACATCCTCGCCACCGACATTGCCGAAAACGTCATGGAGCGCGGCAAGGCGGGCACCTACAGCCAGTTCGAGGTGCAGCGCGGGCTGCCGATCCAGCTGCTGGTCAAATATTTCGCCCAGAAGGGCGATGTCTGGGAACTCGATTCCGCCATCCGCCGGATGGTGCGCTGGCAGAAGTTCAACCTGCTCTCGACGTTCTCCGGCC
>JAEYRQ010000357.1 GCA_023435545.1 Pseudomonadota bacterium
TCGCCAGGAAACTCGCAGCCTGGGAACGGCGCAACGGCCTCGGCCGTCTCGTGCGCAAGGAGCCGCCGCGCGAGCGGCCGGCCTATTGTGCGCCGGCGGCCATTATCCTCAACGAAGGGAACTTCGCCTCCGGCAGTGTGATCCTCGTGACCGCCATGCGCGAACACAGCCTCGACAGCGATCTGCGCTACGAGATCGTCGAGCGGCCCACCATCGGCATGATCCGCGTACTGCTGTCCGTCGGCGACAATGTCGAGCTCCTCCATCTCGCCGACAGCCGCGAGGCCGCCGAGCTGTGGCTGGCCAGGACCGGGCACACCCAGGCCCGTCTCGAAGAGGTCACCGCTGACGAGGTCGGCGCCGACGTCGTCGAAGGACGCGCGGCGGCCTGACCACCGCGCGCCGACGCACGCGCACCGTCAATCCCACTCAACATGGCCCGGGCTCCGACAGGAGCACCGGGCCGCTCGCTTTTTAAGGAGCAGCACGATGCCCACCTTCACCATCGAAACCACCTACCACCTGCCGGTCTTCCGGCACGCCACCTACGCGGCCGATACGGCCGAAGCCGCCTGCCGGCTCGCCATCGAGGACAATGACTGGTCCGGTCAGCGGGAGGACTACGAGTCCTCCGGCGAGACCTATGTCACCGGCATCTGGGAAGGGGCCGAGGCCGCCTATCGCGGGCCGGTCATTCCGGTTCCCGCGCATTTCGAAGAGACGGTGCAGCGCCAGGCCGCGCATTTCGAGCTTATGCTCGGCTTGCTCAAGATCGTGGTCGGCGATGCGAAGGCCCGACGGCCGACAGCATCGGAATGGCTGGGCAAAGCGGACTGGGCGATCGCGCGTGGGGAAGCAATCCTCGCAGGCGCGCGCGGTCCCGATGAACCCGAGAATGCGAGTGACACGCCATGAGCATTCCTGATCACGCTCGCATGAACTTCCAAACGCTGCTTCGTGCCGCCGGCGACGGCAATCTCGCGCTGATGGAATGCGCCGACGCGACGACCGGGGAGCGGCGCTACGTCATCTGCGCGGTCGGACGGGACGGCACCGACTACGTGTTCACGCCCTTCTGCCATCTCGCGGACGGCAATCCCTACGATGCCTGCCTGCCGCCCGATCCCGACAACGCGGACCGGTTCCTCTCGAGGGCCGACCCCGACGGCGGCACCTGAGAGCGGCAGAGACCGACAAGCGCCCCGCCACACGGCCGGGCGCTTGTTTCATTTCGGCCTCGGCGGATCCCGAGAGGCAGAGGTGGGCCGGGACGGGTTTGAGCCGGTACGGTCAAAGAGAGCGCCGGGTCGGCTCGATCCTGTCCCGCTCTCCTGAGGTTCCCACCATGAACATGATCTCGCCCACCGCGGCGGTTCCCGCTGCCGCGCCGCTCGCCGAACCCAAAGCGGCCGACGCCACCTTCGCCGCAGCCGGCCTGTTGTTTCCCCATCTCGAACGTGGCGAGCACATCGACGCGCCAAAGCTACGCGCGGCGATGGAAGCCGCGTTCGGTGCCTCCGATGCCGCCGGCGCCTGGGACTGGAAGCAGGCCTATGATGCCTGCGAGGCCGTGACGGTCCTCTTCCTCCGAAAATACGGAAAGGCGCTGTTCCGCAAAGCCGCGTCTCCGGCTCTCCGGCTTTCCGCATTGTCGAAGATCGCGTCGCTCCTGCCGACGCATACGCGCCGCTCCGAAGAGGCGCAGTCCTTCCAGCAGTTCTCGACACCGATCCCGCTCGGCCTCGTCGCGGCGACCGCGGCCGCCATCACCCCGACCGACCGTGTGCTTGAGCCTTCGGCCGGGACCGGGCTGCTTGCCATCCTGGCCGAGATCGCCGGCGGCACGCTCGTCCTCAACGAGCTTGCCGAGATGCGCGCCGGTCTTCTCTCTTCCCTCTTTCCGACCGTTCCCGTCACCCGCTTCGATGCCGCCCAGATCGACGACCATCTCGATCCTGGCGCCGTGGCGAGCGTGGTGCTGATGAATCCGCCCTTCTCGGTCCTCGCCAATGTCGATGGCCGCGTCGCCGATGCCGCCTGGCGGCACATCGGCTCGGCGCTGGCGCGTTTGGCGCCCGGCGGGAGGTTGGTCGCCATCACCGGCGCGAATTTCGCTCCCGACAATCCCCCTTGGACCTCTGCCTTCGCCCGGCTGCAGGAGCGCGGCCGCGTCGTCTTTTCCGCGGCGATCGACGGCGCCGTCTATGCCAAGCATGGCACGACCTTCCCGACGCGCCTAACCGTCTTCGACCGGATGCCGGCAGACGATCCGAAACTGTTCCCGGCTGCTCCCGGCGTTGCCCCGGATGCAGCGACGCTCCTGCAATGGGTCGAGGAGCATGTGCCGCCGCGGCTGCCCGTCGACATGCCGGCAGGTGCGTCGCCCGTGTCGCCTCCAGCCGCACCCCGTACCGTGCGCGGCTATGTCGCCCGCGCCGCGAGGACGACACCGCGGCCGTCGATCGCTGACCCCGAGGCCGCCGAGCTCGCCTATGAGGTGCTCGACTGGAAGCCCGCCGAGAGCGGCCGCATCAGTGATGCGATCTATGAGGATTACGCGCTCCAGGTGGTCCGGATCGCCGGCTCTCAGGCGCATCCGACCCAGCTTGTGCAGTCGGCGGCGATGGCGAGCGTTGCGCCGCCCAGGCCGAGTTATAGGCCGCGCCTGCCTCACGACATCCTGAATCTGCTCTCGGACGCACAGCTCGAGACCGTTATCTATGCCGGCGAAGCCCATGCCGAATTTCTCGCCGGCGCCTGGACTGTCGACGACACCTTCGATGTCGTGAGCGCCGCTCCCGACGACACGAACGGGGGCATACGCTTCCGGCAGGGCTTTTTCATCGGCGACGGCACCGGTG
>JAEYRQ010000360.1 GCA_023435545.1 Pseudomonadota bacterium
GCCCTTTTCTATTGTCCCGGCCTACAATCGCCGCCGGCGGAGGCAAGCTGCCCGAGGAGTGCGAGCATGATGCTTGCGACCGGCCCTGGCCCGTGGCGGCCGGCCCGTCGTTCGATGACGCGGTAGCGGATTTCCGGCAGGCGCGGCAGGCCCGCACAAATCAGGGGAGCGAGGCCGATACCGGCGGCCGTCCGGCAGGCGATCCCCAGGCCCGCCGTCACTGCGGCGCGTACCCCCTCCAGACTCGGCGTGTTCACCGCGATGCGCCAGGGACGGCCGCTCGCATCGAGCGCGTGCCGGGCAGCGGTCAGGAAGGGGCATGGCGGGGTGACGGTGACCAGCGGCAGCACGGGTTCGTGCACAAGGTCCGCGTTGCCGAACCAGGCCATCTGAAAGGCAGCGACAGGCCCCGAACCGGCAAGGTCGCTGGCACAAAGAGCGGTATCGACGCGATCCTCGCCGAGCGCCTGCAGCAGTTCCACCGTACTGCCGATCACGATTTCGAAGGCAAGGTTTCCATTGCCGGCGCGCAGGGCTTCGAGGGTCCGACGCAGGACCGGATCGACGAAATCCTGCACGATGCCGATCCGCGCGGGCGGGTGCGACGAAGACCCGAAATCCTCCCTGGCCGCGTCAATGCGCGAGAGGATGGCGCGCGCATGCGCGAGAAGCAGGCTGCCGTTCTGGTTGAGCCGCAATGCCCTTCCATCACGGTCGAACAGGGCGCGGCCGACCAGAGCCTCCAGCCGCGACATCTGCAGGCTGAGGGCGGATTCGCTGCGCCCCACCCGCCCGGCCGCCGCAGCCAGCGAGCCACACTCCACCACCGCCACGAAGCTGCGCAGCAGCGGCGAAGGGAGATCGGGACTCATGAGTTTTTCTCAGGTGAGATTTGGAAGACTCGCGATATTTCTTTGGTTTATCTTAAGTGAACCTGGGCATTCCGCAACCGGAGGATTTCCAGATGCCATTTGCCCGACTGACCCTGCATCCAGCCCCGCCCCCCGCGCAGGCTGAACGTCTCGGCGCCGAACTGACCGAACTCATCGGCCGCGACCTCGGCAAGCAGCGCTCGCTCACCTCGGTGCTGGTCGAGACGCCGGGCTGGGGCCGATGGACGATCGCCGGCGAGGCACGGTCGGCCGCCGCCCATCTCGAAGTTTGCGTCACGGCGGGAACCAACTCGGAAGCGCAGAAGCGCACGTTCATCGACAACTCGATGAACCTGTTGCGCAATCTTGCGCCCGACCTCCACTCCGCCACATACGTGGTGGTCAGGGAATTGCCCGCGACGGACTGGGGCTTCGACGGGCGCACCCAGGCCGACCGGGCGCGCGAACGCAGCTGACGCCTCAGATGTCGGGACGGCTTCGCCATTGGCCCGGCGAGAGGCCGAGATGCCGCTGGAAGGCGCGGGCGAATGCCTCCTCCGATCGGTAGCCCACCGCGTCGGCGATCGCAGCCAGCTTCGCCGAGGTATCCCTCAGCAGACCGGCAGCGATCTGCATGCGCCATTCCGTCAGGTATCGCATAGGCGGCTGGCCTAGGAACGTGCGGAACCGTTCGTCCAGAACCGAACGCGAGGTGGCCGCGCAGCGCGCGAGCTCTTCCACCGTCCATTGGCGGCCGGGTTGCTCATGCAGCAGCGCCAGCGCCCGGCCGACCACCGGATCGACGATCGCGGCAAGCCAGCCGGTCCGGCCGGAACCATCCTCGCTGTGCAGGCGCAGGGCTTCGATCAGCAGCAGCTCCGGCATGCGCGACATCAGCGATGCCGCACCATCGCGTGCGTGGCTCGGCTCGTGGAGGGCATAGTCGATGCAGACGCGGATCAGATCCGCGGCAGGCCCGGCGGGCGGGCGCACGCGGAACACGGGTGGAAGGCGGCGCATGAAGGCGTTGAACAGCAGTTCGTCGCATTTCAAGTAGCCGCACACGACACTGGTGTCTCTCCCGCCGCCATCGAAACGGCACACCGGCACGCCCCTCCACGGCGGGGGCGGCAGGAGATCGGCGATCGGAACCGGTTCGGGAGAGTGCGGACGACTGCCCATCAGGTGCCGGTCGGCATGGGGAAGTACGGCGACGTCCCCTGGCTCGAGATCGATGCGCTCGCCCCGCGCTCCGACCCATGCCTGACCGTCCCTGATGATGTGAAACAGGATCAGCCGCTGGGCGCCCGGCGCAAGCAGGTCCACCAGGTCGCGCGACTCCGGCGAGTCGAAAGCCCACGGCGCGGAATACTCGCCGCGCAGGAAGATCGCGCCCGACAAACGGATGCGCGAGAGCACGTCGGACAGGAGATCGGGCCCGGTCCGCCGCTCCGCGCCTTCCGGTGTCCCGGTCAGGAGGTCCGGTGTTTCGATCATGGTCAATCGTCCCGACTATCCGGATGCTTGGCACGCGAACGTCGCAGCAGGATGTCGGGAAACGACGCGGCGCCCGGCGCGCGACCATTCGTCGTGAAGTCTAGCAGGAGGAGAACGTGCCATGCCAACATTCGTGATCGAGCGGGATATTCCCGGTGCCGACAAGCTGACGGCCGATCAGCTTCGACAGATCGCCGCCAAGTCGAACGACGTCGTCGCCGGCCTCGACGTCCCCTACAGGTGGATCACCAGCTATGTGGCCGGAGACAAGATCTACTGCGTCCATGAGGCGCCGAGCGCGGACGTCGTGATGCGGCACGCCCGCGAGGGCGGCTTCCCGGCCACACGGGTGACGGAGGTTGCGGCGTTCATGGATCCGACGACTGCGGCCGGTTCCTGACCGGCGGCAGCCCGGCGTCCGGCAAGACCCGCGCTCGCGAGATCGGACAGCGCGCCCATCGCGCAGCAATGGCATGCTGATGACCTACCCGGTCAACGAGACGACCGAACCCGACCTAAGCAATCGGCAGGACGACGACCTCGGCAGTGTCAGCGACGCGGTCATCGCTGCCTTTGGGGCCCCGCAGCCGTGGGGCCTTCTTGTTGGATAGGTGGTACCACCCGGCAATTGCCCGCGACAATGGTCCCTGCTAGGCAGGCGCTGCCCGTCGAGGAGCTGAGCTGTTGGACAACACCGTACGTGCGGACGTGAGCGTCTACCCGCTGCTGAATTGCGGCCTGTTACGCATGACGGGGGTCGTGGAGACGCCACAGCCGGTCGACCGGGTCGACGTGAAGGCAAACGGCGCTGTCGTTGGCACCGCCAGCCTCGGGGCGAGAGGTGACGACGGCCGGCAGTGCTTCTATGTCGACCAGTTCATCGCCGGACAGCCGTCCCGCACGACCATTGGGGTGGTCGCGCATGCGGGCGATCGGCAACACATAATTGTCAGCCTCGAGGAGGCCGTGGGACCGATTCCGGAGCTTGCGGAGACAATCATCGACCCGCTGTCGGCTCTGGATGGAAACCCCGGAGTTCCGCTGCGCATCGGCGAGCCGTTGGAAGCACCCGACCGCAGCGAGATTCCCGACGCGCCAAAGTTCGCCATCGGCAACAAGTTCGATCACCAGAGCAAACGCAAGGCACGCTTCGCCAGGGCCCGCGGCGATATCTCAAGCGGCACGCGTGTGCTCGATGTCGGCTGCGGCCTGGGTGTCTTCGCCGTCGCCGTCGGCGAGCTTCTGGATCCTCGCCACGGCGGATTCTATTGGGGCTTCGACGTGCGGGAGAACCACATCGACTGGGCACGGGAAAACCTCAGTGCCCGCTATCCGCATGCGCGCTTCTTCACCGCCGATCTCCATTTCGGCCTGACGAAGCAGGCGAACCTGCCGGCGCGGCTCTACCGCTTTCCCTTTCCCGACGAGTCCTTCGACTTCGTGGTCGTCAATTCGGTGTTCACCCATATGCTTCCCGCTGACGTGACCGCCTATCTGGGCGAGATCGCGAGAGTGCTGCGGCCCGGCGGGGTCTGCCAGATCACCTATTTCCTGCTCGACGACGAGCGTCGAGATGCAATCCGGTCGGGACGCGTGACCCTGCCGCGGCAGCGCTTCGCACACGACTACGGCGCTTTCAGTTCGTCACGTCTGGTCCGACGTGTCGAAGGAGCCATCGCCTACGACCGCGCGCGCTGCGAGGCGATGTATCGAGAGGCCGGGCTCGTGATCGAAGAGATCGTGCCGGGGGCATGGAGCAGTGGCGAGCCGCTTCGGGACGCGCCGTCCCAGGATTTCGTCTTCGCCAGCAAGCCGCTGCAGTAGGTTGCGCTCCCGCGCCGCCGCTTCGCCCGGTCGGCGCACCGCCTACTCCGCCGCGCGCGGCACCAGTCGATGGACCTCGCCGGTCTCACCATAGGGACCGAAGGTCTCATTGGTCAGCACGTCGATCTCGCCATCCGCCCCCTGCCCCACCGAGGTGATGCGGCGGTCGATCTCCATCAGCTTGGCAAAGGCCCAGGGCCCGCCGTGGCGCGGCGACGGCCAGGCAGCGAAGAGCTGGCCGGACGGCTCCTGGAAATCGCGGCTCCAGTCGGCAAAGACGAGCTTGCCCTCGAGCTCGGGGATCGTCGCGCCGCGATAGACGCGGCCGCCGACGCTTGCCGTGCCGAGGCCCTTTTCGCCCGCCCCTTCGCCCGATCGCCCGCCCACCTGCTCTATTGCCCGGTTCGCATACTCGAGGATCGGATCGCGCATCGCATAGCCCAGCGCATCGCGCCGGGCGCAGTCGGACGGCGGGTCGAGCGGGGCGGCGCGGTCGAAGCAGTGGGTCGCCTCGCGCACCGCCCAGCCATAGTTGCCGGGCCGGTCGACCAGATAGACCGCCTCCCACAGTGTCTCGGCCACCGCGTTGACGAAGACGCCGTGGCCGGCCGGATCGAAGGCGATGCGGTAGGGATTGCGGAAGCCCCAGGCGTAGATCTCCGGCCGCCCCTCGGCCTCGCGCAATGGGTTGCCGGGCGGAATCGCGTAGCCCGGAAGGCCGCGGTCGACGTCGAGCCTGAGGATCTTGCCGAAAAGCGAGGTGGTATCCTGGGCAAGGCCATCCCAGTGGTGCAGGTGCGGCGGCACCTCGAAGGCGTTGTAGGCGACCTCAAGTCCGACGCCGTGCGCGCCGCCGCCATCGCCGAGGCCGACATAGAGATAGCCGTCCGGCCCGAAGGCGAGCCCGCCGCCATTGTGCTTGCGGCTCGGCCAGTCGAGCGAAATGACCACCCGCTCGGTTCCGGGATCGACCCGGTCGGCTCCGGGCGCGACGGTGAACTCCGAGATGCGCCGCGTGTAGTTCCAGCCGGGCGGGGCGCCGTCACGCAGCGGCGCGGAATAGGTGACGAACAGCCGCCCGTTCGCTGCGAAGTCCGGATGCAGCGCCAGGCCCAGGAGGCCGCGCTCGTCGAAGCCCTCGATGAGAGGCACCATTGCCCCGCCAAGATCCAGCCACGGCTCCGCCCCCACCCCGCCGTCCGGCATCAGCACGCGGATCGTGCCCGACTGCTCGGCGACGAACAGCCTGCCGGTGCCGTCGTTAGGATCGGCGATGTCGACGGGGGCCGTCAGCCCGGCCGCGATCCGCTCCAGCCCCACGTCGGCGAGCGTTTCGGCGGCGGCGCCAAGCAGCGGCGGCGCGAGGAGGAGCGCAGCCAGTGCCGAACCCGCCGCCAGGCCCGCGCACCGGCGCCGCCCCGGCCTGCCACCGGCCGCCTGGTTGGCCATCCTCGCCTCCTTCGTGGGACGTCACATTGCCGCCGAGTATGCTGACGCTGCGGAACAGGACGCAAGCGGCCGCTTCGCGCTCGGCAAATGTAAAACACGCTTGACATCCCTGCGGGGTCCGCCTAGGTGGACAAATGTAAAGCACACTTTACCTAACCGGAGCCGCCATGACCCACACGCCCGCCGCGATCGCCCGAAGCATGATCCCCGCAACGCTGGCGATGCTCGCCTATGCGGCGACGCTCGCCGTCTCGCTCGGCCTCTTGGCCCGCGGCATCGACGGCCGGGCGGCCGAGATCGCCGTGGCGCTCGCGCCGATGGTGCCTGGCGTGCTGTTGTGCTGGGCGATCATCGGCGTCATCCGCCGGCTCGACGAGATGCATCGCCGGGTGCAGCTCGAGGCCTTCGCGCTTGCCTTCGCCGGCACCGCGCTCGTCACCTTCTCCTACGGCTTCCTGGAGAATGCCGGCTTCCCCAGGCTGTCGGCCTTCGCGGTGTGGCCGGTGATGTGCGGGCTGTGGATCGCCGGCGTGCTGATCGGGAGCCTGCGCTACCGATGAACAACCGCATCCGCGAGCTTCGCGCCGCGCAAGGCTGGTCGCAGGCCGATCTCGCCGCCCGCCTCGAGGTCTCGCGCCAGACCGTCAACGCGCTCGAACGCGGCCGCTACGACCCCAGCCTGCCGCTCGCCTTCAGGATCGCCCGGCTGTTCGGGGTGAAGATCGAGGAGGTGTTCTGGGAATAGGTGAACCGGAAGGAAGGGCGGAGCCGGGTGGTGGGGGCGGCCGGCGACGGCGGGGTATGGGTGAAGTGGGGAAACTACGATTCCTCCGACGGTGCCGCGAACTCCCAGCGCAGGCCGTGGCTCGCATCCCGGAGACTCTGCTCGAAAGCTTCCTGGCGCATGGAAAGATCGCACCTGTGTAGGACGAGCCAGAATACCGTCTCCACGTAGGTCTGCAGAGCGTTTACGTCCTGCCAAAGCACCTCTCGCCGCCCGCCATGCACAACTGACGAGCGCAGTGCGTAGAGATTCCTAATTTGATTGTATACAACAATGCGCGATTTTACCTCTTGCACATATATAATAGACGCATATCGGCTTATAGTCTGAGTCACCGGATCATTCACATTGCTCGAGGTTAGCAGCGACTCAAGTGCAGTAAAAAAATATAGCAGCCTCTCGGACCTATCTGCCGATTGTCGCCCCCGACTCATCCAACCCAAGCCTTGTGCGACACGCTGCGCAAGCGAATGGTCAGGAGGATCAAAGATAATATCTCCCTTGGATTGATTTTCCGCATCGTTCATTGCTGTAGCAACATCAGCATCGACTTCATACCAACCCGGTAGTGTCCAGCCCGTTACGTGTACAGCCTCTCCATCGAGAGTGATCTGAGGCAGTGCAAATTCCGTGGGATGAATCGGGTGAAATTCCAGTTCGCCAATCCGCGGAAAGTGAGATTTCCACCCCCGATAGACGAGCCGCATCAGGCTCACAGCCACGTCGACCAGCCATTTGGCCTCTTCCGGCACGTTCGCTTTTGCAGCCGGCACTTCAACGACCCACACACTGCCTGGCATATTTAGCTCGGCCGTTCCATCCTCATTAAATGAGTGCCCTAGTGAATTCTCAACAGTAAGAATGACCTTATCTTGACTAGATAAGAACGTGTTGTCTTTGGCAATCACTGTTCTCATTGACTGAACTCGGCCCAGTCTGATGATTCGATCATCAGAATGCCTAACAACAAAATTGGGGGATAAATACTTATATTCCTTACCCGCCTGAGACAAAACTTTGTCGACGAGCTCCTTTGCAGCATTCTCTATTGAATAGACCACTCCTTTCGCTTCGCCGTTTCGCTTCACGTACTCCTGACCCGCCATCTTGCACATATTCATAATCGTCTTCTCGTGCGCAATTCTCGCTTTCAGCATTCTTGAAGCGAGCACCGTGAACTTTCGGCGTGCGTTAAGAAATTCATCGGTAAAGCGTGCTGCATAGGGGAAGAAATAGACCATCCCGTTTCCGCCCCAATCATGTGGGTTGGGATCACCTTTTAGAATGACGCCCTTCTCAAATTCCTCAATGACATCCCGCGCGTACGTCAACAGTTCACGCTTCTGATTCCTGTCGAACGGCTTTCGGGACATGTCATGCGCGGCCCTGATAAAAATCTCGGCGCACTCTATCACGACTGGAAGAGCGCTAACCTCCCACCCACCCACGTCATGCCCGGGCTTGACCCGGGCATCTCCTGCACCGCCGCGAGATTGCCGGGTCAAGCCCGGCAATGACGTCG
>JAEYRQ010000390.1 GCA_023435545.1 Pseudomonadota bacterium
AAATCGCCAACGGCGCCGATCTCGACGACCTTCTGGTTCCCGCCTTCGCGACCGTCCGCGAGGCGACGAAGCGTACCCTGCACCAGCGCCACTTCGACGTGCAGCTCATCGGCGGCATGGTGCTGAACGAGGGGAACATTGCCGAGATGAAGACCGGCGAGGGCAAGACGCTCGTCGCCACCCTGCCGGTCTATCTGAATGCCCTGACCGGCAAGGGCGTCCACGTGGTCACCGTGAACGACTACCTCGCCAGCCGCGACGCCGACTGGATGGGCGAGATCTACAAGTTCCTCGGCCTCACCGTCGGCTGCATCGTCCACGGGCTGAACGACGACGAGCGTCGGCAGCAATATGCCTGCGACGTCACCTACGGCACCAACAACGAGCTCGGCTTCGACTATCTGCGCGACAACATGAAGTACGAACTCGCGCAGATGGTGCAGCGGGGCCACAACTTCGCGATCGTCGACGAGGTCGACTCCATCCTCATCGACGAGGCGCGCACGCCACTGATCATTTCGGGGCCGGTCGAGGACCGC
The DNA here is from genome assembly GCA_023435545.1 of Pseudomonadota bacterium. Lineage (GTDB taxonomy): Bacteria > Pseudomonadota > Alphaproteobacteria > Rhizobiales > Tepidamorphaceae > Tepidamorphus. Next base: position 540 of record JAEYRQ010000390.1, read on the forward strand.
TCGGACCTCTACAACACGATCGACCGGTTCATCCCGACCCTGGCGGCCGAGCACTTCGAGGTCGACGAGAAGACGCGCGCGGCCACCCTCACCGAAGAGGGCACCGAGTTCATCGAGGGGAAGCTCGCCGAGGCGGGGCTTCTCAAGAACGACTCGCTCTATGACGTCGAGAACGTGACGATCGTCCACCATGTCAACCAGGCGCTGAGGGCGCACAAGCTGTTCCAGCGCGACAAGGACTACATCGTCAAGAACGGGGCGGTCGTCATCATCGACGAGTTCACCGGCCGCATGATGGAAGGCCGCCGCTACTCGGAGGGCCTGCACCAGGCGCTCGAGGCCAAGGAGCACGTCCAGATCCACCCCGAGAATGTCACGCTGGCCTCGATTACCTTCCAGAACTATTTCCGCCTGTATTCGAAGCTCGCCGGCATGACCGGCACGGCAGCGACCGAAGCCGACGAGTTCATGGACATCTACGGGCTCGAGGTCGTCGAGATCCCCACCAACGTTACAGTCGCCCGCATCGACGACGACGATGAGGTCTACCGGACTGCCAAGGAGAAGTACGACGCGATCCTGACGCTGATCGAGGACTGCAAGACGCGCGGCCAGCCGGTGCTGGTCGGCACCACCTCAATCGAGAAGTCCGAGCTTCTGGCCGAATTGCTGAAGAAGCACGGCTACCGCCAGAAGGACTTCTCGGACCCGGACGTCTTCAAGCCGCTCTACGACGGCGACCAGGGCACGGCGCAGGAGAAGGTCTTCGCAGTCCTCAACGCCCGTTACCACGAGCAGGAAGCCTACATCATCGCCCAGGCCGGTGTTCCCGGCGCCATCACGATCGCCACCAACATGGCCGGCCGCGGCACCGACATCCAGCTCGGCGGCAACGCCGACATGCGCATCCGCCACGAGATCGATCCAGCCTTGGAGGGTCCCGAGCGCGAGGCCGCGGAGAAGGCGATCCGCGATGAGGTCGAGCGGCTCAAGGTCAAGGCCAAGGAGGCCGGAGGCCTGTTCGTGCTGGCCACCGAGCGCCACGAGAGCCGGCGCATCGACAACCAGCTTCGCGGCCGCTCCGGCCGCCAGGGCGATCCCGGCCATTCGCGGTTCTTCCTGTCGCTGCAGGACGACCTGATGCGCATCTTCGGCTCCGACCGCATGGACGGGATGCTGCAGAAGCTCGGCCTCAAGGAGGGCGAGGCGATCGTCCATCCCTGGATCAACAAGGCGCTGGAGAAGGCCCAGTCGAAGGTCGAGGCGCGCAACTTCGACATCCGCAAGAACCTTCTCAAGTTCGACAACGTGATGAACGACCAGCGCAAGGTCATCTTCGAGCAGCGCATCGAGCTGATGTCCGGCGACGACGTTGCCGAGACCGTCGCCGACATGCGCCACCACGTCGTCGAGGACCTTGTCGCCAAGCACATCCCCGAGAAGGCCTATGCCGAGCAGTGGGACGCTGTGGGCCTGAAGCAGAAGATCCAGGAGATCTTCAACCTCGATCTGCCGATCGAGGACTGGGTGAAGGAGGAAGGCATCGCCGACGAGGAGATGCGCGAGCGCATCCAGAAGGCGGCCGACGCCCAGTTCGCCCGCAAGGTCGCTGATTTCTCGCCGACGCTGATGCGGCAGATCGAGAAGGCGGTGCTCCTGCAGACCGTCGACCATCTCTGGCGCGAGCATCTCATCACGCTCGATCACTTGCGGCAGGTGGTCGGATTCCGCGGCTACGCCCAGCGCGACCCGCTCAACGAGTACAAGACCGAGGCGTTCTCCCTGTTCGAAGCGCTGCTCGACCGCCTGCGCGAGGCGGTGACCGGCCAGCTCATGCGGGTCGAGCTCGTGCGCGAGGCGCCGCCGGAGCCGGAGCCGCTTCCGATCATGCACGCCCACCATTTCGACCCGGCCACCGGCGAGGACGAGATGGCGATGGCGGACGCCGAGATGGCGATGGCCAATGGTGGCTCTGCCACCGCACCGCGCCGCGCGGTGCGCGAGCGGGTCGCGGCGGATCCCGGCACCTGGGGCAAGGTCGGCCGCAACGAGCCCTGCCCCTGCGGATCCGGCAAGAAGTTCAAGCACTGCCACGGCCGCTTCGCCTGATATCCTGCAAGGAGATCCCGCAGGGCGATGTTCGAGGAGTTCGACGGGCCGGCGGCGAGCGGGGCACCCGGTGATTCAAGCCTCGTCCAGGGCGTCTCCGACTGGCTGATCGACCGCGCCTTCGACGATTCCGACATCCTCGAGATTCTGCGCGAACTGTGCGAACGGCTGTGCGCGCTCGGCATCCCGCTGGAGCGTGTCAACCTGTCCTGGTCGACCCTCCATCCGATGATCGAGGCGGAGTCCGTCATCTGGCAGCGCGGCAGCGCGGTCGTGCTCGAATCTTTCCCCCACGCCGATTTCCAGCGCGAAGAGTGGCTCCAGAGCCCATTGCGCTACGTAATCGACAACGACCTGCCGGCGCTGCGGCGGCGGCTGACCGGTCCCGAGGCACTGCTCGACTTCCCCCTGCTCGTCGAGTTCGCGAAACGCGGCGGCACGGACTACGTGCTGCTCGCCACACGCTTCCTTATTCCTCGCGCCGAGCTTCGCACCGGGGCCGGCGAAATGCGCGGCGGGGCCGGCGGCATCGTGGTCAGCTGGATGACCAGCCACCCCGGCGGCTTCACCAACCGCCACCTCGCGGTGCTCGAACGCCTGCAGCGGCGGCTTGCCCTGACCTGCAAGAGCATCATCCTCGCCCGCATCACGCGCAATATCGCCAACGCCTATCTGGGCCGTATTGCGGCGAGCCGCGTGCTGTCCGGCCAGATCCGTCACGGCGACGGCGATACGATCGATGCGGTTGTGTGGTACTCCGACCTCAGGAACTCGACGGCATTGGCCGAGACGATGCCGCGCGAGCGCTACCTGTCGCTGCTCAACATCTACTTCCACTGCACGGCGGGAGCGGCGCTGGCGGCTGGCGGCGAGGTGCTGGATTTCATCGGCGACGCGGTTCTGGCGATCTTCCCATACCGTGACTCCGCCACCCGCTTCGAGGCCATCCGGGGCGCCAGCCAGGCGATCGGACAGGCTGACACGCGCCGGCGCGAGGCGCTCGACGCCGATCCCGATCTGCCGCTGGACTTCGGGATCGGGGTGGATGCCGGCACCGTGGTGTTCGGCAATATCGGCGTACCGGAACGCCTCGCCTTCTCGGTGATCGGTCCGACCGTGAACCAGGTCGCCCGGATCGAGAAGCTGACCAAGGAGACCGGCGCCACGGCGCTGGCCACGCTCAGCATAGCCGAAGCCGCGCCCGGCCTGTGGCGGCCGGCGGGTGCGCGCCAGGTCCAGGGGCTTTCCGCGCCCCTCGACCTCTACGCCTGGATCGGCGGCGAGGGCAGGCTGCAGTAGCCTCCAGCCCCGCTCTGCTCAGACTGCCCGCGCGACCTTCGGCTCCGGCACGAACCTCGAAAGCCCGTCCGCGTTATGGTAGGTCGCAGCCTTGCGATCCCCTCCTCCCATGGGCCCCGCACATGACCCGACCTCGCCTGCTCCTGGTGGCCAACCCCAACGCCTCGCGCGTCCGGGAAGGGCTGGGACCCGCCCTCGCAGCCCTCGCCGGGGCAGGGTTCGACCTGAATCTCCGCTGCCCGGGATCGGGCGCAGAAATCGCGGCCATCATCGAGGCCGAATGCGGCGAGGCGGACGGCGTGGTGGTGGCGGGCGGCGATGGGACCGTCAATGCAGCCGCCGACGCGCTGATCGCCTGCGGCCGGCCGGTCGGCCTGCTGCCGCTGGGGACAGCCAACGACCTCGCGCTGACCCTCGGCATTCCCGCCGACCCGGTCGCCACCGCCGCCGTGATATCGGATGGCGCGACCCGCACCGTCGATGTCGGGCGGGCCAACGGCCACGCCTTCCTCAACGTCGCCTCCATCGGCCTGTCGGTGAAGATCGCCGAACGGCAGGATCCGGCGCGCAAGCAGCAATGGCGGGCGCTGAGCTACATCATCACCACCCTGCAGGTTCTCGGCGAGGCCGACCGCTTCGCCGCCCGGATCACCTGTGACGGACGGTCCGTGGACGTCGAGGCCTATCAGATCGCGGTCGGCAATGGCGTCCACTTTGGCGGTGGCCTGACGGTGGCAGAGGACGCCGCCATCGACGACGGCATGCTGGACGTCTATGCGATCGAGGCGGAATCGCTCGCCGAGGTGGTCGGGCTGGCACCGGCGCTGCTCGCGGGAACGCAAGGCCGGCGAGCCGGCGTGACCGCCCTGCGGGGCCGCCGGGTGCGCATCGAGACGGCACGCCCGATGTCGGTCAACACCGATGGCGAGGTGACCACGGAGACACCGGTCGAGCTGAGCGTCGATCGCGCGGCACTCACCTTCTTCGCACCATCCGATCCAAGGCAGGAGGGATCGTGAGCATCGACCAGATCGTCGTATTCGCGATCTTCTTCAGTGTGTTCGCGCTGCTCGTCTATGGACGGTGGCGCTACGATCTGGTCGCCCTGGCCGCCCTGTTCGCGGGGCTTGTCGCCGGCGTGGTGCCGGTAGACGAGGCCTTCGCCGGGTTCGGCCATCCCGCCACGTTGATCGTTGCGATGGTGCTGGTCGTTTCGCGCGGCCTGATGAACTCGGGCGCCGTGAACTTCATCGCCCGGCTGGTGGCGAACGGGGCGCAGTCCATCGGCCGCCACATCCTGCTGCTCGGCGGCGTCGGCGCCGCGCTCTCGACGGTCATGAACAACGTCGCCGCCCTGGCGATGCTGATGCCGGTCGACATCGAGACCGCGCATAAGGCGGGCCGCAGCCCGGGGGCGACGCTGATGCCGCTGTCGTTTGCCACCATTCTCGGCGGGATGGTGACGATGATCGGCACCCCGCCCAACATCATCATCGCCCAGTTCAGTCGCGAGGCCGGAGGTTCTTCGTTCGGCTTCTTCTCCTTCGCGCCGGTCGGGCTGGTCTGCGCCGTCGCAGGGCTGGCCTTCATCGCCCTGGCCGGCTGGCGGCTGATCCCGAAGGAGCGAACCGCGGTCAGTTCGCCGCAGGCACTGCTCGACATGAAGGGCTATACGGCCGAGGTGGTCGTCGGCGAGGAGTCCTCAATCGTCGGCAAGATGGTGCCGGAGCTCGACAAGGTCGCGGAGGACGCCAACGTGACCGTGACGGGCCTGGTGCGTCGCGGCAAGCGGCTGGCCGGGCGGGCACGGCGGGCCAAGGTGCAGAAGGGCGATATCCTCGTCCTCGAAGCCTCTCCCGCTGCGATCGATCGGTTCGTCGGGTCGTTGAAGCTCGGCTATATCGGCCAGGAGCGGCACCGCCGGGAGGCGGGGGTCGATCTCGCGCTCAGCGAAGTGGTCGTTCCGAGCCGGTCCCGCCTGGACGGCCGCTCGGCCGACGATGCGCGCCTGCTGACCTATTTTGGCATCACCCTGCTGGGCATCTCCCGGCAGGGCAAATCCTCCAGGGAGCGGGTGAGGCGCATGCCGATCCAGGGCGGCGACGTGCTGCTGCTGCTCGGTCCGCCGGATCGCCTCGCCGAAGCCTCCGCGCGCCTGGGCATGCTGACGCTGGCCGAGCGCGGTCTGACCGTCACCCGCTACGGCAGGGCCTGGCTCGCCGTGGGGCTGTTCGCCGCCGCCGTCCTCCTCGCCAGTACCGGCCTGATTCCGTTGGCGGTGGCACTGATCGGCGTGGTTGTCGGGTACGCAGTGTCCGACATCGTCCCACCCCGCCAGCTCTACGAGAGCATCGACTGGCCCGTGGTCGTGTTGCTCGGCGCGCTGATCCCGCTCGGGACGGCACTTGAGGATACGGGCGGCACCGCTCTTCTGGCGGGCGGTCTCGTGACGCTGGCCGCCGGCTTCCCGGCGTGGGTGGTCGTGCTCATCCTGCTGGTGGCCACGATGTCGCTGTCGGACGTGCTCAACAACAACGCCACCGCGATCGTCGCCGCCCCCGTCGCCATTGAGGTAGCGCGCACCCTCGAGGTTCGCCCCGACGCCTTCCTGATGGCCGTCGCGGTGGGGGCCTCCTGCGCCTTCCTCACCCCGATCGGCCACCAGAACAACACGCTGGTGATGGGCCCGGGGGGCTACTCCTTCGGCGACTACTGGCGCATCGGCCTGCCTCTGGAGGCGATCGTCGTCGGCGTCGGGCTGCCCGCCATCCTGTTCGTCTGGCCGCTGTAGCGGCCGTTCCATCGCCCGCAGCGGTGATCGCAGCCCGGCGGCGCCGGCCACGCGAGCCGGCGCCCTGCAGAAGGATCTATGGAAATGCCTTCCGGCTACCGGAGGCCGATGTCCGCCTGCGGCATGACCGGCGCCTGGACGGGCACCATGTCCGCCGGGATCGAGACCTGCCCGACGGTGGCGAACAGATCGAAGATCGCGAAAGGATCATCGTTGTGGACGATGGGCGCGAATGCGCTGGTGGGCGTCAGCTGCGGCAGCGCACCATCGGCTTCGGCGCTGCGGTCGGCCGGCTTGCTGCCGGGCAGCGGCGCCGGCATGTCCTGCGGCACCGAGCCCGTCGTCATCGGGTCGGCATCGGCCTCCTCGACCGACACCGGTTCCCCGTCCGGCTGCTCCTTGCTGAGCACACGCAGACCGCCGGTGATGTCGACCAGCTTTCCCCAAACGCCCGAGAACGCGGTCGCCACGGCGGGAATGCCGGACGCGCGCAGGGCGACGGGCTCGCCGGTCTGGTCCGCAGGCGCCTCGCCTTCGTTTCCGTCCTGCGAGCTGGCCGCGGCAAAGGCGACAGCCGGGGCCTGGGCCGGAGTGGACTGGGCCGGAGTGGACTGGGCCGGGGTGGACTGGGGACGGGCGGCCTGGGCGACGCGCGTAAGGGCGCGCTCCGCCGGCGTCGCCGCCTCGTAGTCGGCCGAGCCCTGCTCCTCCAGCGAGGCGAACATTACCGCCTGGCCGTTTGCCTGCTGCTGCTCCTGCAGACGGATCTCTGCGAGCGCCACCTGATAGGCGGTCTCGTCGCGCATCTGCTTCGAGGCAACGGCGACCTTGATCGTCTCGGGCACTTCGAGTGCCGGGCAGGTGGCCGTCGGCTCGAGGCGACGCCGCGGATCGGCGGATGAGGCATTGAACACGTAGTCGCGCCCGCACACGTCGACCTTTGGCGGGATGCCGGTCACCTCGAAATGGTCCGACCCCTCCTTCAGGCGGCGCCAGAACGGCATGTTCGGGTTGCCGGCATGCTTGGCCATGTTGGCGGGGGTCATGCGGAACGGATAGGCCTGGACCTGGAAATCGCGCTGACCGCCCCGGAACGCGTCGCGGGCGAGCGCATAGATCTCCGCGATCTGCTCGTCCTCCATCGAATAACATCCGGCCGACGAACAGGCGCCATGCACCATCAGGTGGCTGCCGGTACGCCCGTGCGAACGGTCATAGGCGTTGGGGAAGCCCAGGTTGAACGACAGGTAGTAGCTGGAATTCGGGTTCATCTGCGCCGGGGTGACCGTGTAGAAACCCTCGGGCGCCTGCCGGTCGCCCTCTTTCAGCTTTGGCCCGAGATCGCCGGACCATTTGCAGATGTCGTAGCTCTTGAAGAAGGCGAAGCGGCCGCCTTTGGTGGGCTTCCAGACCTCTAGGACGTTCTCTTCCTTGTAGATGCGCACGAGGAGCGGGTCCTCCTTGCGCATCCCCTTCTCGCTCAGTTCCTTGAGCGTGGCCTGGCTGAGCGGCTTGAGG
>JAEYRQ010000418.1 GCA_023435545.1 Pseudomonadota bacterium
GGTCTGGATCGCCCGGCGGCTGAAGCGCCGCGTCGCATGGATCGAGGACCGGCGCGAGAACTTCCTCGCCTCCGCCCACAGCCGCGACCAGGCCTATACCGTCCGCGCCGCCTTCGCCGCCGACGGCCGGCTGAAGGCCGTAGAGGCCGACATTCGCTGCAACGTTGGGGCCTTCTCCTGCTATCCGGTCACCTGCGGCGTCGAGCCGCTGATGGCCTTCGCCGAACTGCCTGGTCCCTACGACTTCGCCGAGTACGGCGTGCGTTCGCGCGGCGTCACCACAAACACCTGCACCAAGGCGCCCTATCGCGGCGTCTCGCGGCCGATGCTGACCTTCACCATGGAGCGGCTGATGGACGTCGCCGCCCGCAGGCTGAAGCTCGATCCCGTCGCGATTCGCCGGCTGAACCTCGTCGACGCCTTCCCGCACAAGTCGCCGACGGGGCTGGTCTACGACGAGGGGTCCTACGTCAAGACGCTCGACATGGCGGTCGGGGCGATCGGCCTCGACGCCTTCCGCGCGCGCCAACAGGCGGCCTGGGCCGAGGGCCGCCACCTGGGGCTCGGCCTCTCCGTCTTCAACGAGCGCACCGGATACGGCACGCCCGCCTTCGCCGCGCGTGCCATGGAGATCGTGCCCGGCTACGAGACGGTGGACTGCGTCATGGACCCGTCGGGCTATGTCGAGGCCAGGATCGGCTCCTCACCGCACGGTCAGGGGCTGAAGACCGCGCTCGCCCAGATCATCGCCGACGAGCTCGGCATCGAGCCCGGCAAGGTCCGCGTCATCTCCGGCGACACCGACGCCACCCCCTATGGCTGGGGCACCTTCGCCAGCCGCTCGCTGGTGATCGGCGGCGGCGCCTGCAAGCTCGCCGCCGGAGGGATCGCGGAGAAGCTGAAGGTGATCGCCGGCACCCTGCTGGAGGTCGCTCCCGCCGACATCGTGCTGGAAGTCGGCCGCGCCGCCGTGGCGGGAACCGACCGCAGCCTCGCGATATCCGACCTCGCCCGTGCGGCATTCCACCAGAGCCACCGGTTCCCGGGCGTTGCAAACGGCCTGAAGGAAACGGCGACCTACGATCCCGCCGGCACCTTCTCCAACGCCTGCCACGCGGTGATCGTCGAGGTGGACGCAGAGACCGGCGGCGTTGCCATCGAGCGCTACGTGGTGGCGGAGGACGCGGGCATCCTGATCAACCCGATGATCGTCGACGGCCAGATCCGCGGCGGCGTGGCGCAGGGGATCGCCAACGCGCTCTACGAGGAGGTCGTCTACGATTCAGACGGCAACCTGCTGACCGCCTCGCTCGCCGACTACCTGCCGCCGACCTGCGCCGAGATCCCCGACATCGAGATCGCCCACATGGTCACCCTGTCGGACGCCACCATCACCCATGCCAAGGGTGTCGGCGAGGGCGGCGCCATCGGCGCGCCGGCGGCCGTCGTCAACGCCGTGGTCGACGCGCTGTCGCCCTATGGCGTCGAGATCCTCGAGATGCCGGCCACACCCCAGCGCATCCGCGACCTCATCCGCCAGGCGGAGCAAGCATGACCGACACGACCGACCTCACCCTCACCGTGAACGGCACCGGCTACGCCGTCTCAGTCGAGCCGCGCCGGACACTGGCGGACGCGCTGCGCGAGGATTGCGGGCTGACCGGCACCCATATCGGCTGTGAGCACGGCGTCTGCGGCGCCTGCACGGTGCTGGTCGACGGCAGGCCCGTCCGCTCCTGCCTGATGTTCGCCGTGCAGGCTGAGGGATCGGAGGTCCGCACCGTCGAGGGGCTGGCCGACGGCGAAGAGTTGCACCCCCTCCAGAAGGCGTTTTGGGAAAAGCACGGATTGCAATGCGGCTTCTGTACGCCGGGCTTCCTGATGCTGGCGCTCGGCGCGCTCGAGGCCGAGCCCGACATGAGCCGGGACGAGATCCGCGAGGTCCTCTCCTCCAACCTGTGCCGCTGCACCGGCTACCAGACCATCGTCGAGGCCGTCTGCGCCGCCGCCGAGGAGATGCGCGGATGCGCGCCATCGGCCGCTCGCTGAAGCGGCTGGAAGACCGCCCGCTGCTGACCGGACGAGGCCGCTTCGCCGCCGACGTCAACGCCGCAAACCAGGTGCATATGCGGGTGGTGCGCTCGCCGGTCGCCTTCGGGCGGATCACGGCGATTGAGACGGTGGACGCCGCGGCCCTGCCCGGCGTCGTGGCGGTGTGGACCTGCGAGGACGTCGCCGACATCCCGCCTATCGACTTCCGAATGACCCGCATCGAGGGCCTTCCACCCTACCGGCAGAGGGTGCTGGCGCGGGGCTACGTGCGCTATGTTGGCGATCCGGTGGCGGTCGTCTTCGCCGAGAGTGCCTATATCGCCGAGGACGCGGCCGACCTCGTGTTCTGTGACATCGAGGAACTCGATCCGCATCTCGACGCGACACAGGAACCCGTCCAGTTCCCCCTCGACGAGCTGGACGGGCTGACCAACGAGCCGGCGGTGGTGGAGAAGAGCTACGGCGAACTCGCCGAAGCCTTCGCTGGTGCCGACCACACCGTCGAGCTCGAGGTCAGGGTGGGGCGCCACAGCGGCGTGCCTCTGGAGGCGCGCGGCGCGCTCGCGGCCATGGACCCCGCAACCGGCGTGCTGACCATGCACGGAGCGGCCAAGGTGCCGCACTACAATCGCGACGCCATCGGCCGAATGCTCAATCTGGCGCCGGGCCGGATCGAGCTGAGCGAGGGCCATGTCGGCGGTGGATTCGGCATCCGGGGTGAGCTTTACCCCGAGGACGTCCTGGTCTGCGCGGCGGCGCTGCGGCTGGGGCGCCCGGTGAAATGGGTGGAGGATCGCAGGGAGCACCTCATCGCCGCCAACCATTCGCGCGACCAGGTGCACCGTGTCCGCGCCGCGGTGCGCGCCGACGGCTTCGTGCTCGGCATCGAGGACGAGTTCTTCACAGACCAGGGCGCCTATGTCCGCACCCACGGCGGCACCGTCACCGACCTCGCCGCCGCCCTGATGCCCGGCCCCTATGTCGTCCCCGCCTATCGCGCCCGCGGCCATATCCGCCTGACCAACAAGACGCCGGCGGGCACCTACCGGGCACCGGGTCGTTACGAGTCCACCTTCGCCCGAGAGCGGCTGATGGATGCCATCGCCCACCGTCTCGGCCTCGATCCGCTCGAGGTGCGGCGCGTCAACCTGATCCCGGAAGCCTCGATGCCCTTCGACCGCGGCATTGACGCGCTGGGAACCCACGTCGTCTACGACTCCGGCAAGTACCACGATCTGCTCGACCGCCTCGCCACCCATGCCGACCTGCCGGCGCTGCGGGCCGACGTCGCGGCGCGGCGGAACGCGGGCGAGAGGGTCGGCATCGGCATCGCCTTCTTCGTGGAGAAGAGCGGCCTCGGCCCGCTCGACAAGGTCCGCATCACGCTGCAGCCGGACGGATCGGTCGAGATCGTCAGCGGCGTCGCTTCGGTCGGACAGGGCGTGGAGACGGTGATGGCGCAGATCTGCGCCGAGACGCTCGGCATGCCGATCGAGCAAATCCGGGTGGTCCACGGTCAGACCGCCCTGATCGACGTCGGCTTCGGCGCCTTCGCCTCGCGCGTCACGGTGATGACCGGCTCAGCGGTTCACATCGCCGCCGGGATCATGCGCGATCGGCTGCTGAACGCGGCGGCGGGCCTGCTGCAAGCTGGCTCGGAGGTCCTGGCGCTAAGCGGCGGCAGGGTGGTCGCAACTGGCGGCGCCTCCATCTCGCTTCCCGATCTCGCCTCCCAGATGCCCGCCGGGGACCGTGTCGCCGAGGGCGAGTTCCGCACCGACCACATGAACTACCCCTATGGCATCCATCTCGCCCAGGTGCGGGTCGACCACGAGACCTGCGGCATCACGGTCGAGCGCTATGTCGTCGCCGTCGACATCGGCCGGGTCATCAACCCGATGCTGGTCGAGGGCCAGATCGCCGGCGCGGCCGCGCAAGGGATCGGCGGTGCGCTTCTGGAAGAGTTCGTCTACGACGACTGCGGCCAGCCGCTGGCGGCGAGCTTCGCGGACTACCTGATGCCGACGGCGGCCGAGATTCCCGTTGTAGAGTGCCTGGTACGCGAGGATGCGCCGAGCCCGATCAACCTGCTGGGTGTGAAGGGCGCCGGCGAGGGCGGCATCACCGCCGCCGGCGCTGCGATCGCGGCCGCCATCGACGATGCGCTTGAGATGCCGGGCGCCATCGATCGCCTGCCGATCACGCCTGCGCGCCTGCACGCACTGCTGCGGGCTACTTCCGGTCGAGATTGAACCAGAGCGTGCGGACCTTCCGGCGGCTGTGGTTCCAGATGCGGTGCGGCCTGCGCGACTCATAGGAAATCAGATCGCCCGGCTGCAGCTTGTGCGCGGTGCCCTCGACCTCCACCGTCAGTTCGCCCTCCAGCACGAAGCCGTACTCGTAGCCGTCATGGGTGATCGGCGTGGGGGCGCTGCCGGTATGCGGGGCATATTCGTTGATGGCAACCGAAACCCCGCGGGAGCGATCCTGCCGGATCAACCGGCGCACCACATGATCGGCGGTCTCGACAATCTGCTGGTCCTCGACCCGGACAACCGGGTCGCTGTCCGGCGCAGCGTCCCCGGTGACGAGGTCCGACATCGTCACCCCCAGTGCGTTGGAGATGACGATCAGCGAGCCGATCGAAGGCGATGCGCGGCCGCGCTCGACCAGGCTCAGCATCGAGGGGCTGAGGCCCGACTCCTCGCCCAGCTTCTGCAACGTCATGCCCTGCCTTTGCCGGTTGGCCCGGATTCGCAGTCCTATCGCCGCCAGCGTGGTCGCGGTGGTCTCGTTGACGTCCTCCGCCAGCTCCATGCCAATGTCCGCGGCCACGGCAACTCCTGCAATCCGATCGACTCAGCCTGCGCACGCAATGCGCGAAGAATACTACCGCACAAGGGCGGGCCAGCGCCATTGCTTCCGACTCGGACTTTGATATACACGAAATCAATTGAATAGGCTCAAATGGATTGGTGCAGAATGCCGGACCGGTCGGCTGGCGCAGTCAGGGTGATCGACAGCGCCGTGGAAGGGCGCGAACTGCCGATTATCGAAGGACCCGGCAGCGCAAGAGCGGTCGTTGGCCCGCATAGTGGTGCACGCTTCCGCTCGTTCCAGCGCATTGACCTCGGACCCGGTGGAGCGACCATTCCGCTCTCCCACGCAAGCGACAGCGTCTACTACGTCATCGCCGGCACCGGCGCGATCGTCGATCTGGCCTCCGGCGAGGAGCATCCCCTCTCGGAGGGCACCATGGTGCATATCGACGCCGGCGACCGCTACCGGTTCACCAGCGCCTCGGGCGACCTGAAGCTGCTCGGCGGCCCCTGCCCCGCCGATCCGGACGTTTCCGCAGGCTGAGGAGCGCGGCATGGCCATCCGACTGTTTCACCGCGACAAGCCGACCCTGCGCCTGCCGCTTATCTCGAAGGACGCGCGCTTCGTCGTCTGGCCGGGCACCGGCACGTGGCGCGCCAACATGAACTACGTCGTTCTGGAGCCCGGCGAGGCGAACGTTCCGCACGTGCATACGTTGTCGGAGGACACGATCTTCATACTCGAGGGTGAGGGTACGGTCACCGACTACACCAACGACGTCTCGCTGCCCTTCCATGCGGGTTGTGCCGTGCATGTGCCGGTGGGTATCAAGCATGCCGTGGCGGCGGACAAGGGCGTGACTGTCGTCAGCGTCGGCGGACCCAGTCCTGCCGATGTGCCGCTGCTCAAGGCGGTCGGGGCGCTGCCGGCGGACGCCGACTTGCCCGACTGATGCGCTCGCACAGGACCGGAAGCCCGCACCCATGAAGATCTCGCAGCAGTTCACCGTCGGCCAGCCGCTTGATGTCGTCTGGGCGTTCTTCCACGACATACCCCGGGTCGCGGCCTGCCTGCCCGGCGCCGAATATACCGGAACCCGCGACGACGGCGCACTGACCGGCAAAGTGACGACCAAGGTCGGCCCGTTCCAGGCGAGCTTCGAGGGCGAGGCGAATGTCGACTATGACGAGACGGCCAGGACCGTGCGCCTTGAGGGCAAGGGCGTCGACCGCAAGGGCAACAGCCGCGGCAAGATGACGATGGACTGCGCGGTCGTCCCCGTCGACGGCGGCACCCAGGTCAGCGTCGATGCCGATGTCCAGCTTTCCGGCGCGATCGCCCAGTTCGGCCGAACCGGGCTGATCACCGAGGTGGCGGGCGTCATCGTGAAGGACTTCGTCCGCAACGCCGAGGCCGAGCTCGCCGCCTCTCCCCCCGCTCCGGACAGCACGGCCGCAGGCGCGCCGGCCCGCACCGCACCCGCCGCCACGCCGATCAGCGGATTCGCGCTTCTCGTCGCCTCGATCAAGGCGTGGCTGAAATCACTGTTCAAGAAGACCACCTGACCACGGCGGCACCCACCGTCCCCAACGCGTTGCAGGAGCAGTCCATGAAGATCGTCGACCTGTCCCACCTGATGAACGTCCACACGCCGGGCTGGGTCGGCTATGCCGGCAACAAGATGTACTACGCCCAGAACCTGCAGACGAAGATGATCGTCGCCCAGCGCATCGATACCGCCCTGCACGTCGGCACGCATATCGACGGCGCCATGCACGGGACCGACGGCATGGGCGACATGGCCTCCTACCCGCTCGACTACCTCGTCGGTCCCGGCGCCGTGGTCGACGTCTCCGAGCACATGGACGACTGGGCGGTGATCACGCCGAAGATGCTGGAGGACGCAGACGTCGAGATCCGCGAGGGCGACATCCTGATCATCCACACCGGTTGGCACCGCTACTGGGAAGGCCAACCGCAGCAGGACCTGGTCCGCTACTTCTGCATGCATCCCGGCGGAACGGTCGAACTCGCCAATTGGATGCTGGAGAAGAAGATCAAGTGGTTCGGCATCGACTGCGGCTCCGCCGACCATTCGATGAACACCTCGATCCGCTACATGCGCGACGATCTCGCCAGACGCTTCGAGAAGAAGGTCGGCAAGACCTGCGACGAGTTCTTCGGCGAGTACTCCTTCATCCACAAGAAGTCCGGCCGGCACGTCACCGAGAGTATCTTTCCCTTCCACGCCTACGCCTTCCAGGAGGGGCTGATCCACGCGGAGAACGTCGGCGGCGACATCGAGCTGATGCTGAACAAGCGCTGCGTCATCGGCGCCTTCCCCTGGCGCTACGAGGGCCTGGAGGCCTGCCCCTGCCGGATCGTCTGCTTCGAGGATATGGACGAGACCGTCGAGGCGGTGGGCGATGTCGCCCGCGCGATCTTCGGCCGCCGGAGCGGTTGAGACACCCGCGCGGACACGCCACGCTCGCATGGCTGCCCTGCCGGCTTCCCTGATGTCAGGGCGTCGTCGGCCTGATACAAATGCGCCGAGACGCCATCGGCGCACTACCGGGACCGCGAGGCGGGGGCACGCCCTGAAATCGCGGTAACCGGTCTGGCGCCAAGCCTTCCGGGATCCAATCGACGTGCCGCCGCTCAAGGTGGAGGATGCGGACATCGCTCCGCCGACAGCTCCGGCCCGACGCTCGCGCGTCGACATCGCCGCAGCCGTCTGCCTGACGGTTTCCACACTGCTGGTGCTCGCCGACGTACTCGCCGGGCTGCATGTGGCGGCGCTGGTCGCGGTACCGGTCCTTTGCCTCTACTTCGCGCTCTGCTGGCATCGGCTGATGCTGAATTCGAAGGTACTCTTCGGCATTTGTCTGGCAGTCGCGGCCTGGGCATTGATCGGGGGACGCGCCTGGGAGATCTATGATGGCGCGGCCGGTCGCACCGCCTACCTGCCGGCGCTGATCGCCATGCTCAGCCTGCTGCGCGCGGCCGCCTCATGCTCTCAAAACATCGCCACCGCCGGCCGGCACCTGGTCAACCAGCCGCCGAGCCGGCGCTACATCGCGCTCACCTTCGGCGGCCACGCCTTCGGTGTCCTGTTCAACATCGGTGGCCTGGCGCTGTTGATCGACATGACGAAGCGTGCCAACACGCTCGCTGCCGCCGGCGGCGATGCGCGCATCATGCACTGGCGCGAGCGGCGGATGACCACGGCGGTGCTGCGCGGCTTCGCGGCTGTGATCTTCTGGTCCCCGCTCGGCATCTCCCTCAACCTGCTGCTGACGCTGCTTCCCGATGTGAAGTGGGCAGAAATCCTGCCGATCGGCCTTGCCTGCACGGTCGGGTTCGTCGCGCTCGGCTGGCTGTTCGATCAGCTGCAACGCCCGCCGGGTCCGCGGCCCACGGCGCGCCCGCGCGAGCCGGGCGGCTGGGGTGCGCTGGCGGCGGTGGTTGGGCATATCGCAGTGCTGGCCTCACTCACCTGGGCGGCCGAGCTGGTTACCGGCCGACCGTTCCAGACGGTGCTTCTCGTCATTGTCCCGGCCTACTCGCTCCTCTGGGCGTTCGGCTCGCACCTGGTGCAGCGCCATCCTGCACCGTTCGCGGCAAGCGCCTCGGTGATGCTGCGCGAAGGCATCGCCCGATACCCGGCCTACGCCAACGAACTCGCCGTCTTCGCCGCGTCGGGCTTCCTCGGGGTGTCGATGGTCGCTCTGGTGCCGCGCGAGGCGACGCAGGCCGTCCTCGCGGCCCTGGCGCTCCCGCCCGGGGTGTTCGCCAGTCTGCTGTCGCTGACCGTCGTCGTGCTGGCGTTCCTCGGCCTCAACCCGCTGATCTCGTCGGCGATACTCGCCGGAGCGGCCGCGAGCATCCACATCCCCGGTCTTCCCAACGAGGCGATCCTCTTCGCCATCATCGCCGGCTGGGCCTGTACCGTCCTGACGTCGCCGATGAACACCAGCCTCGTCATGACCGCCTCGATGATCGGCCGGCCGAGCTTCGAGGTCGGCGTCCGATGGAACGGCGCATTCGCCATTGCGATCATGTGCATCGCGATCGTCCTGCTGGTCTTGCTTCTGC
>JAEYRQ010000427.1 GCA_023435545.1 Pseudomonadota bacterium
CGGCGCCGTCTACCTCGCGACGATCCTCGCCGGGGGCGCCGTGCGCCTCTGGCGCAACTACGTCCGCGACATCGTCCAGATCCTGCGGCCACGCCGCCACGAGCCGACGGAGGTCCTGGCAGCCGAATGAGGCTCTATTACTACAAGGATCCGCATGGGAACTTCGGCGACGATCTCAACGAGTGGCTGTGGGAGCGCCTGCTGCCGGGGCGTCTGGACCCGACCTCCGACACATGGCTGTGCGCGATCGGCACGTTGATCGGTCCGGCCATGCCCCCCGCCGCGCGGAGGTGGATCGTCTTTTCGAGCGGCGCGGGCTACGGGCCGCCGCCGGCCGATTTTCGCGGCTCCCGCTGGCGGATCGCCTGCGTGCGCGGCCCGCTGACGGCGCGTGTCCTCGGTCTGGAGCCATCCGATGCGGCCACCGACGGCGCGATGCTGCTCGGCACCCTGCCGGAGTTCGCGCCGCTCCCCGAGGCGGAGCGGACCGGTGTCGTCTTTATGCCGCATCACCACGCGCTGATCGCAGGGGAATGGCAGGCGGCCAGCGAGCGGGCGGGGATCGAATTTCTCGATCCACGTCAGGACAGCCGGGTGACGCTGGAGCGCCTCCAGCGGGCGAAGCTCGTCATCGCCGATGCCATGCACGCGGCGATCGTCGCCGATGCGCTGCGCGTTCCCTGGGTGCCGGTGACCACCTCGCCGGAGATCAGCACCTTCAAGTGGCTGGACTGGACCCTGTCGCTGTCGCTTCCCTACGAGCCGATCTCGCTGCCGGCGAGTTCTCTGCTGGAAACGCTGCGCAGCGCGACGCTGCCGCTCTATGGCTATCGCCACGCCCTGCCGAGCCGCACCGAGGCGGCAGCGATGGCCCACTACCGGGCCCACCAGCACATGAAGTCGAGCGCGACCTGGCCGTTGCGTCGCAAGCTGGGGCACGGCCTGTTCACTCGCCTGCTGCGGCCCGTCACGACCTCCCGTCCGCTCGCGGCATGGCGACGCTGCGAGGACGAGCGGCGCCTCGACCGAGCGGCGGAGGCTCTGCGGCGGGCAGCGCTCGAGCCGGGGTTTCTCTCCGAAGACGGAATTCTGGAAGAGCGGCTCGAAACACTGCAGCAGCGGCTGCGCGTCCTGGAGGCGGAGCCCGCCTATGCATAACGTGACCGCCCTCGAAGGCGGCTGGCGAACTGCAGGCATTGTGGCGCTCGGCGCGGTGGTCCTCGTCGTCGCGCTCGCGCTCGTCAGCGGCGAGACGTCCGCCGCCGCGATGCTCCTCGTCGTGCCGGTGCTGCCGGTGGCCGCCCTGGTCGGCCTCAAGGGGTTCGCCGGCCACCGCGTCGAGGCGATGCTGCTCGCCTGGTTCGTGGTCTTCGTCTGCGCGGCCAATTTCCGCGTGCGCGACTACGCCGACAAGAGCCTGGATTTCCAGGTGCTGCTGAAGCTCGCGGCGATCGGGATCTGCGTGGCGGTCTGCACGGTTCACGTCCGCGCGCTGCTCGGCCGCATGAATGCCGGCCTCGGATTGTGGGCTGCGTATTTCGCCATCCTCGTCGGCTCCTCGGCCTATGCCGTACAGCCCTCGTTCGCGGCAATGACTTCGATATCCTTCGTGGTGGCGTTCGCCTATGTCCTCTATCTGGCCATCTCACTCGGGCGACAGCGCACCGTCGAGGTGATGGTGGCCGTCGTGCTGGTGATGTCGGTCGCCTCGCTGGCGGTCTACTGGGCGGTGCCCTCGCTGGGGCGCATGCAGGCCTGGACGGGGGTCGAGTTCGGCACCATCGGCCGCCTGCGCGGCATCACGGGCTCGGCCAACGCCATCGGCTCGACGGCGGCCTTCGGCATCCTGCTGGCGGTACTCTACTTCCGCGAATTCCGGGGAGGGGCACGGCTGATGGCGGTCGTGACGATTGTCGCGGCGGCGGCCTGCGTGCACCTCAGCGACAACCGCATGTCGATCCTCGCCTTCCTGTGCGCCGTCTGGTTCTGGTTCGCCTTCGGCGCCAATGCACCGGCGCGCCTGCTGCTGTCGGTGTGCCTTGCCGTCGTCGGCGTGCTGGTGCTTGCCGTTTTCGCCGACGCGATCTTCGCCTCACTGTCGCGGACCGGAAATGCCGCCGAGATCACCAGCGCCACGGGGCGGTCCGAGATCTGGTTGGTCGCGATCGAGCTGTGGAGCCAGCGGCCGCTGCTCGGCTGGGGCTACGCCTCGGCGCTGTCAATCCTGCCGGGCGACCCGCGGCTGTTCGGCGTCGCCGCCCACACCCACAATCTCTATCTCGAGACGCTGTTCTCTACCGGCCTGGTCGGCTTCGGCATGTTTCTCTCCGCCTTGGCGGCGACCCTCTGGCGCGGTTTCGCGGTGGGGGCGGTGCGCGAGATGGCGCTGATCGTGTTCTTTCTCGTCAGGGGGATGACCGAGGCCTCCCCCCTGAGCGGCATGGCCGGATTCGCCACCTTCGCGTTCTCCCTGGGCATCGTCCTGGTGCTGACCGCGCCGCGGCGCGCTCCTAGGCCGGCCGCTGCCGGATTGCCGTCGCGATGGCCTGGTACATCGGCTTCGGCGCCAGTTCCTCGTCCAGCGGCAGCCCGCGGTTGACCTGTCCCTCATCGCGCATCGCCGTCGTCGTGAGCCACGAATGCCGGTCGCTCAGGCCCCAGGTGCACACGCCGATGACGGCTTTCTCGTCGAGCACCACGTCGAGATACCGCGCCACCTCGTCGGCGACGATCGCATCGCGTTCCCGGACGGGCAGGCTCATGTCCTGCTCGCGGGCGTCGAGCTCGGTGACGGCGATCTTCACGCCCATGCCGGCGAGATCGGCGAGGAAGCGCCGCAACGCGCGTGGCGAGAACGGCGCGCCGCCCGGCCTCAGATGCGCCTGGATGCCGATCGCATCGAGCGGTGCCCCTTGAGCCTTGAGCCGTTCGACCAGGCGAAGCATGGCGCGCCGGCGGTCACGCGCCGTGCAGTTGTTGTAGTCGAGTCCGTACTCGTTGATGTAGAGCCGCGCATCCGGCCGGATCTCGCGAGCGATCTGGAGCGTGTCCTTGATGTAGCTGAAGCCGAAAGCCTCGAGGAAGATGCTCTGCCTCAGCCCGTCCGGCCGCCCGTCCTCCGGTTCGAGAATCTCGTTGAGCACGTCCCATTCGGGGATGACGGCCGTGCCGTAGCGTCCCATCAGGCCACGGGTGCGATCCTCGATGATGGAAAAATCCGGCGTTTCGGACAGGACCTCCTCGACCCATGCCGGCAGGTTCCGGTGCCACAGCACCGTGTGGCCGCGGATCCAGACGCCGTTCTGCCGGGCGAAATCGGCGAATGCATCGCAGCGATAATATTGCGGCCGCCCCCGGCGGGTTTCCATGGCGCCCCACTTCATCTCCCACTCCGGGACGATCGCGGCGCATTCGCCCGCCAGCGCGTCTGTGAGATCCGCTTCCTGCTGCAGGTGAGTGAGCTGAACCGCCGACCCGTAGAACAGGCCGCGCCGGCGCGCGAGCAGCTTCAGCGGGGTCGCTGCCGCGGCGAGCGGGCTCGAGCCGAGGCCGAGCGATGCGAACAATGCAGCGGTTCCCAAGAGGGCACGGCGCCGGGTGACGCCATTCGAATGGGCCATGAGTCATCACCTCCGTCATTGCAGTTCCGGATGCACGTCTGTGTGCATATGATCTGGAAAAATGCGGTCTAATATCGACAAGAATAAGTCCATCCGAATAAGAACCTGCCAATTAACATCAATTGAGGCGCCTTCATGTCTAAAGAACATAGCATAATAGTAATGGATAGACGCATATTAACCATACCTATTTTGATCACGGCACTAACAATACCAGGCGTTGCTGATGCGCAGCAGGGCGATCGGTGCGAAGACCGGATCGGCACCTCGCGAGTCATCGAACTCGACCCCGACGTCACCTCGGCAGTAGGCAGCTTCCAGTTCGCGAGGCTGCCGTTGCGGCGCGGAGAGTTCGTGCTGACCTTCGACGACGGTCCGGTCGGGCCGTCGACCCGCAGGATTCTCCATCTGCTGGAGCAGGAATGCGTGCGGGCGACCTTTTTCATGCTGGGCGGGCGCGCCGAGCGGGATCCCCTGGTCGTCCGCCGGGCCCGCTACGCCGGGCACACGATCGCCAGTCACACCTATTCGCATCCGGACCTGACGGTCCTGCCGCGGGAGGAGGCCGAGGCGGAGATCGTCGCGGGCTACCGCGCCGTGGAGGCGGCGGCCTACGGAATGGCGTTGTCGCAGGACACGCCGCGGCTTTTCCGGTTTCCGAACTTCCGCTCGAACGAGGCGCTGGAGCAGTTTGCCGCCAGCCTCTCGATGGCGGTGGTCAGCGCCGATATCAGTCCGAAGGACTGGCGGGGCGATCCGCCGCGCGAGACGCTGGCCAGGCTGCTGAAGATCCTCGAGACCAACACCAGCGGCATCATCGTGCTGCACGACAGCCAGATGAACACCGCCCGCATGCTGCCGATGCTGTTCGAGGAGATGAAGGCGCGCGGGCTGCAGGTCGTCCACATCATCCCGAAACGGGGATGACGAGGTCAGCGCTGCCGTGCCGCCACCAGCGAGTCGCGCAGCGCGCCGGCATAGGCGCCGACGCCGAGCTCGCCGCGGGCGCCGAGATAGGCGCCGATCGCCATCTTGCGGGCATACTCGTACCAGGCGCCCGGCACCCGGCGGGCATGGCGCCCGAGCACGATCAGGCTGCCCCGATAGTATTTCGACCTGAGGTCCGTGGTCTTGTCGCGGTGGCCGACGAGCGCCTCGTCGGCGAAGGTGCTTCGGCGCGCGTGGCGGAAGGCGTGCAGGGCGAAATCCAGGTCCTCGCCGCCGAAATTCGGCGTGCCGACCCCCAGCGTCTCGTCGAAGGCGCCGAGCTGCCGGACGATCCGGCCGCGCGTGACGATGGTGTTGGAGGAGGCGTGACGCACGACGTCGCGGGCGCGTGCCGGTCGGCCGGCGAACACGGCTGCATCGGCGGTAGCGGACGGAGTCGAGGCGTAGCGGCAGAACCAGAGGTCGAGCGTTTGATCCGCTGCGAACCGCCCGGCGATGCGCTCGACCGCGCCGTCCGGATACCAGCAGTCGTCATCGGGGAAAGCCACCACAGTGTCGTCACCGATCATGCCGCGGTCGAAGGCATGGGCGAGCAGCCGGTTGCGCGCAATCGACAGCGGCACGATCCGGTCGACCGACAGCGCCTCCACGCGGCCCGCGAAGGCGAAGCTCTCCACCGGCTGGTCGATGCCCTGCAGCAGCAGCAGGACGCGGATCTCCGCCTTCGGCAGTCGCAGCGCTGCCCGCTCGACCGAGTCCAGCATCCGGTCGAGGACCGCGGATCGGCCAGACGCGGCGTTCGTAGTAGATAACAGTAGAATGTCCATCCGGAATCCGTGGAGTATGAACGCCATGCGCCTTATAGACATAGCGGGATGCATGTCAACATATATCTACGAATAAGCAGACCATATAACAGCCACAGTTCTAGAGGAAATGGCGATCAATATTCAGCATGGAATGTGTAATTCTATGCTTATGGTGGAGTATATTTGCGTCATGAGCGTGTATACCATCGGTGAGACGGCGAGAGGTTGCCGCGTATGAACATGTCAGTCGTTGCCGGGACGGTGCTGGCCGCACTTGCCGCGCCGATGCTGTCTGGATGCGACAGCCTGCCCCGATCCGGACCGGACGGTGCGGCAATCGCGTGGGACGCCTCGGCGCAGCTCGGTGCGGAGGCGTCGGACGTGCGCCTGCAATACGCGCTCATCGACATCAACCCGGCGGTGCTCGCCTATGTGGGTGAGGAGCAGCCGGGTTCGATCCACCAGAGCTTCGGCAGCGGCGCGACCGGCGTACCGGCGGTGCGGATCGGCGTCGGCGACGTGGTGCAGGTGACGATCTTCGAGGCGGAGCAGGGCGGTCTGTTCATTCCGGTGGAGGCCGGCAGCCGGCCGGGCAATTTCGTCACCCTGCCGCAGCAGACCGTCGACCAGTCCGGCACCATCACGGTGCCCTATGCCGGCGAGATTGCCGCCGCCGGCAAGACCGTGCCATCCGTCCAGAAGGAGATCGAGCAGCGCCTCGCCGACCGGGCGATCGAGCCGCAGGCGGTCGTCGCGCTGGTGAAGCAGGAGGCGACGTCGGCCTCGGTCGTCGGCGAGGTAAACCTGCCCGGCACGTTCCCGATCAACCCGGCCGGCGACCGCATCCTGGACATGATCGCGCGAGCCGGCGGGCCGAAGCATCCCGGCTACGAGACCTACGTCACCCTGCAGCGCAAGGGCCAGGAGGCGACGGTCTTCTTCGACACGCTGGTGCGCAGGGCCGGCGAGAACATCTACGTCGCGCCGGGCGACACGATCTATGTGGTCCGCAAGCCGCGCACCTTCCTCGCCTTCGGCGCCGTCGGAAATGCGAGCTTCAACGGCCGCCTGGAGTTCGGCGACGACCGGCTGTCGCTGGCCGAAGCCGTCGGCAAGGCCGGCGGCCTCACCGACAGCCAGGCCGAGCCGAGCCAGGTCTACGTGTTCCGCATCGAGGATCGGACGGCGCTGGAGGCGCTGGCGGTCGACCTGTCGAAGTTCCCGCCCGACCAGCCGGCGATCCCGACCATCTACAAGACCAATCTCCGCAAGGCGGATGCGATGTTCGTCGCCCAGAACTTCCCGGTCCGCGACAAGGATGTGCTCTACATCTCGAATGCGAGCTCGGTCGAGCTGCTCAAGTTCCTGAACATCATCAACGCGATCACCGGCTCCGTCGCCAATGTCGGCGACGCCGCCCTGATCCACGACGCGTTCCAGTCCTGGTGATGGCCGCGATCCGCTCCGCCCAGCCCTAGAACGGGGAAGCAACGCCCATGCTGCAGTCCAATCCGCAGTGGCCCGACGGTCTGAACGACGGCTCGCCGGTTTCCCGAAACAACGGCATCTTCGGCCAGGCCGATCTCGACCGTCTGCTCGGCGCGGCGCGCCGGCAGCTCAAGGTCGTCATCGCCTGCGTGCTGGCCGGCCTGATGTTCGGCGTGGCCTTTCTGCTGGTGGCGCGCCCGGTCTACACGGCAACGTCGACCGTGCTGATCGACCCCGGCAATCTCAGCGTCGGGGACCGCGATGAACGGCTGACCCTGCTCGGCGTCGATGCGGGCCTGGTCGACAGCCAGGTCGAGCTGATGAAGTCGGATGCGATCCTGAATGTCGTCATCGACGAGATGGACCTGCTCGACAACACCGCCTTCATGCAGGAGGGCCGATCGCCGATCGCCTCGATCCGCAGGGTCGTGGGCGCCGTGTTGTCGCTGGTCAGGCCGCCGCCCGACAATCCGGCGTCCGACGACGAGCGCTATCTGGAACGGCGCGGGGCCATCGGTGCACTGCGCAAGCGCCTGAGCGTCGGCCGCGTCGGACAGACCTATCTCGTGGAGGTCCGCTACACCGCGGGCGATCCGGCCGTTGCGTCCAACATCGCCAATGCTGTCGCGAACGCCTTCCTTACCGACCAGATCCGGACCCGCTTCGACGCGGCGCAGCGGGCGGGCAACTGGATGCAGTCGCGGATCGACGAGCTCCGGGCCAAGTCGCTCGCGGCCGACCACGCCGTGCAGGAATTTCGCGCCGAGCACGGCCTGATCGCCGCCGATGGACGGCTCATCGGCGACCAACAGCTCGGCGAACTCAATACTCAGCTCATCCTCGCCCGGGCCGAGCGCTCGAAGGCGGAAGCCAGGTACGAGCAGATCCGCGCAATCCTCGAGTCCGGCAATATGGATGCCGCAGTCACGGAATCGCTCAGCAGCACGGTGATCACCAGCCTGCGCGGCAAGTACCTGGACGCATCCAAGCGGCACTCCGAGCTCGAACCCCGTCTCGGGGCCGACCATGCCCAGGTGACGGCGCTCAAGCGGGAGATGGCGGAATATGAGCGTATGATCTTCAGCGAGATCGGCCGGATCGCCGAGAGCTACGAGAGCGATTTCCAGGTCGCGCGAAGCCGGGAGGAGGCGCTGAGCCGCAACCTCGAAGGATTGATGGGCGACGCGGCCGGCGTCAACGAGACGCTGGTCGGATTGCGCGAACTGGAACGGGAGGCGGAAACGGTCAGGACGCTCTACGAGAG
>JAEYRQ010000432.1 GCA_023435545.1 Pseudomonadota bacterium
GCTGGGTTAACGCATAGATGGGAACCGGCGCCGGGATTACAAGCGGGCGCGGAACGTCACGGGCCCGACGGACGCCTCAGATCGCCCCGTCATCCCTCAGCCGCCGCCGGGCCGCCGCGTCGAGCCCCAGCACCTCGGCCAGCACCTCGTCGGTGTGTTCGCCGAGCGTGGGCGGCGGACGGCGGTAGGTGACAGGGCTCTGCGAAAACTTCACCGGGTTGCCGATCAGCGCCACCTCGCCGGAGGCGGCAAGCGGATGCGCCATGGTGATCAGCATGTCGCGGGCGGCGACCTGCGGCTCGGCGAAGGCCTGGGCGATGTCGTTGACCGGACCTACCGGTACGCCACGCGCTTCCAGGCCCTCGAGAACCTCGGCGCGGGTCCGTGTCTTCAGGAGGGAGGCGATCAGCGGCACCAGCTCCTCCCGGTTGGCGGTGCGCGCCGGATTCGTGGCATAGCGGGGGTCGGTGCCGAGATCGGGGCGGCCGAGGAAGTCGCAGAGCCGGCGGAACTGGGCGTCGTTGCCCACCGCGACGATGACGTGGCCGTCGGAGGTCTCGAACACCTGGTAGGGCACGATATTCGCGTGCGCGTTGCCGCGCCGCGTCGGCACCCGGCCGCCGAGGAGATAGTTCATACCCTCGTTGTAGAGCCAGGCGACCTGGGTGTCGGCGAGGCCGATGTCGATGTGCTGCCCCTGACCGGTTGCGTCGCGGTGGCGCAGCGCCGCCAGGATCGCGGTCGTCGCGTACATGCCGCACATGATGTCGGCGATCGCCACGCCGACCTTGACCGGTTCGCCGCTGGGGTCACCGGTGATGCTCATCACACCGCCCATGCCCTGCGCCAGGAAGTCGTAGCCCGGCCGGTGGGCGTTGGGTCCGGTCTGGCCGAAGCCGGTGATCGAGCAGTAGACCAGGCGCGGCAGTTCGTCGCGGAGGTCGGAATAGGCAAGACCGTACTTGGCGAGGCCGCCGACCTTGAAGTTCTCCACCAGAACGTCCGAGCGCGCGGCCAGCCGGCGGACCAGCGCCGCGCCCTCGGGCCTGGCGACGTCGATCGAGACCGAGCGCTTGTTGCGGTTGGTGGACAGGTAGTAGGCGCTCTCGGCGGTGTCGGCGCCGGCCGCGTCCCTGACGTTGGGCGGCCCCCAGCGGCGGGTGTCGTCACCCTCGCCCGGCTTCTCGATCTTGATGACATCGGCGCCGAGATCGCCCAGCAACTGGGTGCAACTCGGCCCTGCGAGCACGCGGGTGAGGTCGAGGATGCGGATGCCGGCGAGCGGTCCCGCCGTGCCGGAAGTGTCTGCTGCCATGAGGTGCCGTTTCCCCGGGAGAGCCTGTCTTGGAGCCGTCATCCTAGCGGCGCGGCGCGGGGATGGAAGCGGCTGGTCGTCAGGTCCGCCATGCGTCGATGCCGAGGCGTTCGGCGGCGCGGGCATGCCGCGCGGCGGATGCCTCGTCGAAACAGCACAGCACGATCCGGTCGAAGGCCTCGGGATGAGCGGCTTCGGTCTCCGCGACCGTTGCGACGGCGATCTCAGCCGCAAGATCGGCGGGAAAGCCGTAGATGCCGGTCGAGATCGCCGGAAAGGCCACCGAGCGCAGGCCGTTGTCGCGCGCGAGCTCCAGCGAGGCCCGGTAGCAGGAGGCGAGCAGGCCGTCCTCGCCATCGTCTCCGCCCCGCCAGACAGGCCCGACCGCGTGGATCACATGGCGGGCGGGGAGCCCGAAGCCTGCGGTGATCCGGGCTTCACCCGTGGGGCAATGGCCGATGGCGGCACAGGCGTGCGCCAGCCCCGGCCCCGCCGCCCGGTGGATCGCCCCGCACACCCCGCCGCCGGGCGCCAGAGCCTCGTTGGCGGCATTGACGATGGCATCGACATCCAGAGTGGTGATGTCGGCAACGGTGATCTTGATCACGGACATGGGGCGAGTTGAACACGCCGGCTGAAGTCCGCCAAGACGGTGTCCATTCTTGCTTGCGTCATCCCGTACGGCCTTCAGGCCGATCCGGGATCGGGAGGGTATTCCGCTACCGTCAACGCCTCCCGATCCCGGATTGCCGCACGCGGCTTCCGGGATGACGAGGACATCCAGCGGCTCAATCGATCAGCTTGCGCATGTCGATCGTCGCCGCCGCGCCGATATGGGTGCGATACTTGTCGACGAACTTCTCCGCCGCCTGCCTGCCGCAGTCGCGCAGATAGGTGAGGAAATCCCACTCCGCGTTGAACTTGCTCGAGGCCGTGAGGTCATTGAGGAACTCGCCGCCGTCGATCACGTGAACTCGGATCTGCCGATAGTGCTCCTTGTCGAGCTTGCCCTGCTTGACCAGCCGGTCGACGAACTCGATCGCCCTCAGTTCCTTGATCAGCGAGGCGTTGAAGGTGATCTCGTTCATCCGGTTGAGAATGTCGCGGGCGGTCTTCGGCGTCTCCGGCCGCTCAATCGGGTTGATCTGGATGAGCAGCAGGTCCTCGGTCTCGGTGGAGTAGAAGAACGGCCAAAGTGCCGGATTTCCCGAGAAGCCGCCGTCCCAGTAGGGTACGCCGTCGATCTCGACGGCCTGGAACATCAGCGGCAGGCAGGCCGAAGCCATCACGTGGTCGGAGGTGATGTCGCGGTTGCGGAACACCTTGACCTTGCCGGTGCGCACGTTCGTCGCCGACAGGAACAGCTTGATCGAGGTGCAGTCGCGGATCGCCTCGAAGTCAACGATCCCCTCGATCAACTCCTTGAGCGGGTTGAGGTTCAGCGGGTTGAACTCGTAGGGCGAGACGAACCGGCTGACGAGATCGATCATCATGAAGCCGGGCGACCAGTCGAGGCTCCAGTTGCCCCACATCCGGTCGATGATGGTGCGCTGCACGGGAGAGGACCGGGAGGCGCGGCTGACCGCCTTCCAGTAATTGTCCAAGGTCTCACGGGCGCCGTCGGGCCCACCCCTCTGCCAGCCCGAAACGAGTGCCACGGCGTTCATCGCGCCGGCGCTGGTGCCGCTGATGCCCTCGATCCGGACCGGTGCGTTCTCGAGCATCCAGTCGAGCACACCCCAGGTGAAGGCGCCGTGAGCGCCGCCGCCCTGCAGCGCCAGGTTGATGGTGCGCAGATTCGAACTGCCGGGCGGCGGGGCGGGCGTTTCGTCGATGTGGACCTCGACGGTCTTACCGCTCTCGCCGGCCGCCGCGCCGCTTTTCCTCCTGCCGGAGGTGGAGCCTCCCTTGCCGCCCGGAGAGCGCGCCACCGGCCTACTCCGCCGTCCAGCCGCCGTCGATCGGCAGGATCGCGCCGGTGATCGAGCGGGCGGCGTCGGTGGTCAGGAACAGGGCGAAGCCGGCCACCTCGTCGACGGTGACGAACTCCTTGGTCGGCTGGGCGGCCAGCAGCACGTCCTTCTTGACCTGCTCCTCGGTCAGGCCGCGCGCCTTGGCGGTGTCGGGAATCTGCTTCTCCACCAGCGGCGTCCAGACATAGCCGGGGCAGATGGCGTTGACGGTGATGCCGTGCTGGGCGGTCTCCAGCGCGACTACCTTGGTGAGGCCGGCGATGCCGTGCTTGGCCGACACGTAGGCCGCCTTGAAGGGCGAAGCGACCAGCGCATGGGCCGAGGCGGTGTTGATGATGCGGCCCCAGCCCTTGCGTTTCATGCCGGGAACGGCGGCGCGGATGCCGTGGAAGGCGGCCGACAGGTTGATCGCGATGATCTGGTCCCACTTCTCGACCGGAAACTCCTCGATCGCCGCCACGTACTGGATTCCGGCATTGTTAATCAGGATGTCGACGGCGCCGAACTCCTTCTCCGCATCGGCGATCATGCCGGCGATCTCGTCGGGCTTGGTCATGTCGGCGCCGGAGAAGCGCACCTCGACACCGTGCGCCTTCGCCATGTCGGCGCGGGTCTTCTCGATCTCGTCGGCCTTGCCGAGACCGTTGAGCACGATGTTGGCGCCGGCTCTCGCGAAAGCGTCGGCGATGCCGTGCCCGATGCCGGAGGTGGACCCGGTGACGACGGCCGTCTTGCCCTTCAGAGACATGCTCGCTCCTTTCGCGGATCTGTCCGCTGCCCTACATGATGTAAGGCTAGTGCAATGCAGCATCGAGGTTAAGACCGGGTATCGTTCCTGTGAGATCGTCGTGACGCTATAGTGTTGCGCGACGAGCGACACACCCGACACCGAATGCCGGAAGCCGATGCGGAGACCGATGGCCGACTTTCCCGCACCCAACCACGACCACAGCCACTGCTCCGACCGGATCGTGCGGACCGCACGGGCGGTGTGCCGCCGCAGGGGCGTCAGGCTGACCAGCCAGCGTGAGCGGGTTCTCGACCTGCTCGCCCAGGATCACCGGCCGATGGGCGCCTACGAGATCATGGACGCGATGGCCGAGAACGGCCGCCGGCCGGCGCCGATCACGGTCTACCGGGCGCTCGACTTCCTCGTGCAGCAGGGACTCGTCCACCGGATCGAAAGCCGCAATGCCTTCATCGCCTGCACGGCGGGCGACACCCGGCATTCGGCGACGGTGTTCCTGATCTGCCGGGAGTGCGGCACTGTCGGCGAGGCGCTGGCCGAGGGTGTCGGCGAGGCGCTGGACGCTGTGGCCGCGGCGAACGGTTTCTTGCCCGACCTGACTGTAATCGAGATCGACGGCCTGTGCCGCCACTGCGCCCTGAAGGCAGCCGACGTTCGGGCTGCGCAGGGTCGTTCGGCGGGCGTCCAGTAGTCCATGGCGGGAAGCGCATGATCGAGGAACACGGACCGGCGGCACGCAGGCGGACGGTCGCCGTCCCCGTCGGCGACGACACACGCGCCATTCTGGTGGGCGGCGAGGCTCCCGTCGTCGTCCAGTCGATGACCAACACCGACACCGCCGACATCGACGCGACCGTCGCGCAGGTCGCAGCCCTCGCCCGCGCCGGCTCGGAGCTGGTCCGGATCACCGTGGACCGCGACGAGGCCGCCGCCGCCGTTCCTCACATCCGCGACCGGTTGATGCTGCGCGGCATCGACGTGCCGCTGGTCGGCGACTTCCACTATATCGGCCACAAGCTGCTCACCGATCACCCCGCCTGCGCCGAGGCGCTGGCGAAGTACCGGATCAATCCCGGCAATGTCGGGTTTCGCGAGAAGCGCGACCGGCAGTTCGGCACGATGATCGAAATCGCACTCGCCCACGGCAAGCCGGTCCGTATCGGCGTCAATTGGGGCTCGCTCGACCAGGAGCTCTTGACCCGGCGGATGGACGCGAACGCCGCCTCGACGCCGCCGAAATCGGCGCGCGCGGTGCTGCACGAGGCGATCGTCCAGTCGGCGCTCCTCTCGGCTGCGCGCGCCGAGGAGATCGGCATGGGCCGGGACAGGATCATCCTGTCGGCGAAGGTCAGCCAGGTGCAGGACCTGATCTCGGTCTACCGGATGCTGTCGGCGCGTGGCGACTACGCGCTGCATCTGGGGCTGACCGAGGCCGGCATGGGCTCGAAGGGCATCGTCGCCTCGACGGCGGGGATCGGCGTGCTGCTGCAGGAGGGGATCGGCGACACAATCCGGGTCTCGCTGACGCCCGAGCGCGGCGGCGACCGCACGGTGGAGGTGCAGGTTGCGCAGGAGATCCTGCAGACCATGGGCCTGCGGACCTTCATCCCCGTGGTCGCTGCATGTCCGGGCTGCGGCCGGACGACCTCGACCGTGTTCCAGGAGCTCGCCCGCGACATCCAGGATTTCATCCGTGTCGAAATGCCGGTGTGGCGGGAGAAGTATCCGGGCGTCGAGGCGCTGAACCTCGCCGTGATGGGCTGCATCGTCAACGGACCCGGCGAATCCAAGCACGCCGACATCGGCATCTCGCTGCCCGGCACCGGGGAAAGCCCCGCAGCGCCGGTCTTCGTCGACGGCCGGAAGGTGACCACGCTCAGGGGCGCGACGATCGCGGCGGACTTCAAGGCGATGGTGATGGAGTACATCGAGCGGCGATTCGGGCAGGGCCGAGGCGCGGACGCGGCTGAGTAAGGCCGCCCTCCGAGCCTCGACCCCGGGGTCACTTCCGCCGCGCGGCGGCGAATTCCGCTGCAGCAACAAGGAGCGCCGCGGCGTCGCCATAGCCGGCGAGCGCCGATCGCGCGTCCATCACGGCGGCCGCGAGCCTCTCGCGCGCCGCCTCGCTCCCGACCAGCGCCGGCAGCGTCGCCTTGCCCCTCGCCCGGTCCTTTGCCGTCGCCTTGCCGATCTGCTCGGGGCTCGCCTCCTCGTCGAGCAGGTCATCGGCGATCTGGAAGGCGCGGCCGAGCGCCGCCCCGTAGGTAGCGAGACGCTCCCGGTCGTCTGGACCCGCGTGGCCGAGGATCGCGCCGGCGAGCGCGGCAAAGCGGAACAGAGCGCCCGTCTTCATCGCCTGGAGGGTGGAGATGTCGTCACCGGAGAGCGCGAGCGGCCGCCCGTCGCCGAACCGTCCCTCGGCGGCGAGGTCCTGCATCTGGCCGCCGATCATGCCGGCGGTGCCGCCGGCGCGGGCGAGTTCGAGCGCCAGGTCGGCCCGGACCACCGCGTCGGGATGCGTGCGGGGATTGGCGAGCGTCTCGAAGGCGAGCGTCAGCAACCCGTCGCCGGCCAGGATTGCGGTCGCCTCGTCATAGGCGCGGTGGACGGTGGGGCGTCCGCGCCTGAGGTCGTCGTCATCCATCGCCGGCAGGTCGTCATGGACCAGGCTGTAGCAGTGCAGGACCTCCAGCGCGCAGGCCGCCGGCATCGCATCCGCTTCGCCGACCCCGAACAGAGCGGCCGAGTTCACGACGATATAGGGCCGCAGGCGCTTTCCCCCGCCCAGAACGGCATGCCGCATCGCCTCGCCGAGCCGGCCGGGGAGAGCTGTCAGGCGCGCTTCCAGCGCGGCATCGACACGCGCCGCGGTCGCGGCCAGATCTGTCTCGAACCCGGAAATGTCGGCCACCCACCGGCCCTCCTCTGAGTGGAGCGGAGAGTGGCCGAGCGGGCGCGCCTATGCAACCGGCGAGGCGCCGGCGCAATTCGGTTGCGGGCGAGCGGGGCGGAAGCTATCTCGGGGCATGGCGGAGAAGTCCGGAAAGGGGGGCAGGCGGACCAGGAAGCGCTCGCTGGCGCGGCGGCTGGTGCTTGCCATTGCAGCCGGTATTCTGGTGCTCGCCGTGTTGCCGGTCGTGCTGGTGCCGCTCTACGCGGTGGTGCCGCCGCCGGCCTCGACGCTGGAGGTCTGGCAGCGCCTGAAGGGCGTGACGATCAAGAAGCAGTGGGTTCCGATCGAGGACATCGCGCCGGTGCTGGTGCACTCGGTGATCATGTCCGAGGACGGGCAGTTCTGCACGCATCGCGGCGTCGACTGGGCGGCGGTTCGCCAGGTGCTGGACCGGGGGGATTCGCGCGGCGCCAGCACGATCCCGATGCAGACCGTGAAGAACCTGTTCCTCTGGCAGTCGCGCAGCTACATCCGCAAGGGGCTGGAGATTCCGCTCGCCTACTGGGCGGATCTGGTCTGGTCGAAGCGCCGGACAATGGAGATCTACCTCAATATCGTCGAATGGGGACCCGGCGTGTTCGGCGCCGAGGCCGCCGCGCAGCACTGGTTCGGTGTCCCGGCCTCGAAGCTCTCCCGACGCCAGGCGGCGCTCCTGGCCGCGGCGCTGCCCAACCCGATCGTCCGCAACCCCGCCAAGCCCGGCCGCACCACCAACTACGTCGCCGGCATCGTCGAGCGCCGCGCCCGGCAAGCCGGGGCCTATGTGAAGTGCGTGGAGTGAAAGGTCGTCGGCAATCGGTAACAGGCAATCGGGGCGGTATCCTACTGGCTATCGCCCACTGCCGGCTGCCTTTCACGCCCCCTTCCGTTCCGGCGCGCTTGACTGTATAAGCCCGGCGACTTCCGTCATTCCGCCGCGGTGCCGGGCAGCCAAGAACGCGCCCCCGCAGATCCGTCGGCACCCGGTTTCGAGGAGATCAGATCATGGCCGTACCGAAAAGGAAGACCTCGCCGATGAAGCGCGGTCAACGCCGTTCCGCCGACGCGCTGAAGGCGCCGACCTATGTCGAGGACAAGGAGTCGGGTGAGCTGCGCCGTCCGCACCACATCGACCTGAAGTCCGGCAAGTATCGCGGCCGGCAGGTGCTGAAGCCGGTGGACGCCGACTGAGGCGCCGCGCCGCGGCACGGGATAGTTTGACGAGGCCGGCGGTTTCCGCCGGCCTTTTCGTTGGAGAGGCCGAGCGGGGAGGCTCCACGGGGCCACAACCGGGGCTTCCACCGGCCCGACGGCGCCTGCATGATGGCCGCGCCCGCTTCGTATCGTTCCGCGCCCTGAGCACCGGAGAGACCAGATGTACGGCCTGCCGCTGATGATCCTGCCGCTGATCGGCTACAACGCGCTCGAATTCCTGTTCGGCGGCGTCGACTGGAAGGCCTCGCTGTTCGAGGTGGACATGATGTCGGGTGCGGTATGGACGATGACCGCGAGCGACGTGTTCCTGCTGGTGGCGCTCTTCTTCCTGTTCGTAGAGGTGCTCAAGGCGACGCGGACGACCTCGATGTCGATCGTCGACCACATGCTGTCGACGCTGGTCTTCGTCGGCTGCCTGGTCGAATTCCTGCTGGTGGCGCGCGCCGCGACCTCGACCTTCTTCCTCCTGACCGCGATCGCCTTCGTCGACGTTGTGGCGGGCTTCTCGATCACCATCCGCGCCGCCCGGCGCGATTTTGCCGTCGGCCCGCACGGAGAGGCCTGAACTGATGCCACGCGACTTCCAGTCTCCCGGCCGCTCGGCGGTCTATGCCACCGGCGGCATGATCGCCTGTTCGCATCCGCTCGCCGCGTCCGCCGCGCTGGCGGTGCTTCGGGCCGGCGGCAACGCCGTCGACGCCGCGATCACGTCATCCGCGGTGCTGACCATCGCCGAGCCGCACATGACGTCGGCCGGCGGCGACTGCTTCGCCATCGTCGCGATGCCGGACGGTTCACGCCACGGCCTCAACGGCTCCGGCCGCTCGGCGGCGGCGCTGACGCCGGACTATGTCCGGGCACAGGGCCTGACCGAGATCCACGAGGACCACGGCACGTCGGTCACGGCGCCCGGCGCGGTCGACGCCTGGTCGCGGCTGCTCGACCGCTTCGGCACCATCGGTCTCGACCGGGCGCTGGCGCCGGCGATCGACCTCGCCGAGAGGGGGGTTCCGATCTCACCACGCGTCGCCCGCGACTGGGCGGGCGAGGTGGAGCGGTTGGCCAAGGACGAGGGCGGACGACAGCACTACCTTTCGGCCGCCGGTGGTGCCCCGTCAGTCGGCGACGTCAGGGCCTATCCGGCGCTCGCCCGCACCTATCGGCGCATCGCCGAGCAGGGGCGCGACGGCTTCTATGCGGGGGCGGTGGCCGACGACATCTGCGCTGCTGTTGCGGCACGCGGCGGCTGCCTAACCCCGGACGATCTCGCGGCGACCGAGGCGACATGGGTCGATCCGATGCTGTCGCCCTACCGCGACCTGTCGGTCGGCGAATTGCCGCCGAACGGACAAGGCGTCACCGCGCTGATCATGCTCGGCATCCTCGACCGTCTCGAGCTGAAGGGCCTCGATCCCCTAGGGGTGGAGCGCCTCCATCTCGAGACAGAGGCGGCCCGGCTCGCCTATGCCTGCCGCGACCGCTTCGTCTGCGATCCGGAAACCGCCGACCTGCCGGCCGCCGCGCTGATCGAGCCGGCTTTCCTCGACAGGCTTGCCGCCCGCATCGATCCGCGGAGGCGGATGGTCGACACCGGCGGAATCGACCCGTGTGAGAAGACCGACACGGTCTATCTCTGCGTCGTCGACGGCGACGGCATGGCGGTGTCGTTCATCAACTCGGTCTTCGATTATTTCGGCTCGGCGATCATCGCGCCACAAAGCGGGGTGGTGCTGCAGAACCGCGGATCCGGCTTCGTGCTGACGCCCGGCCATCCCAATGAGGTCGGCCCGCGCAAGCGGCCGATGCACACGCTGATCCCGGGACTGCTTGTCGACGGCGGGCGCACGCGTGGCGTGTTCGGGGTGATGGGCGGCCAGTACCAGGCATGCGGCCATGCCCATCTCGTCTCCAACCTCGCCGACTACGGCATGGATCCGCAGGCGGCGATCGATCTGCCGCGCGCCTTCTTCGAGGGGGAGGAGACTGTGCTGGAGACAGGTGTGCCGGAGACGGTTGCAGCCGGCCTCGCCGCAATCGGCCATAGGGTGAAGCGCGCCGTCTCGCCGCTCGGCGGCGGCCAGGCGATCCTGATCGATCGGGAACGGGGGGTGCTGATCGCCGGCTCCGACCCGCGCAAGGACGGTTGCGCCATCGGACTTTGACGATCGGCCGGAGCTAGATGCGCTGCGACCTCGCGTGCGGGGTGATGGTGCTCAGCGATTCGGCGCTGCGATAAGCCTCGACGGCCTCGCCGACCGCGGCGGTCCGCTTCCACCGGGTCTGCGGCAGCTCCATCTGCGTCGCGATGAGCTGGGCGACGAGAGCGGCGCTGCCGGCGGAGACGCGGTATGTCGAGGCAGCGCGTGGTTCGGCGTCGGTCAGCGGCACCGGCAGGCCGGCGCGCCCATCCCGCGAGGGTTCCTCGCGGGCGCCGGCGTCCGAACCCGCCTCGATCCGGCGGTGGCCATTTCGTCCCGCTCTGAAACCGCTGCCCGGTTCGATTGCGCTCATCGGCCTCTCCCTGTCCCGATTCGGGACGACGACCCGCCCCTCGCCGCTGACGAAGCAAGCGGGGGGCCGATCGGAAACCAATTGTTAACCTATTGCTCGCCGACTTGTAGCGGGTTGCCCACAGAAAAACGCTGCCGCGGTACACAGGCCGGTGTAGTGTCTTGGTGCGGCGACTGCGGCGGGGAGCGCAGGCTGGCATGGCCGGGGAAGAAACGAACGTAAGGCAGGCCCCGGACGAAGGCGCCATCCTCGCCTCGATCGGCGCGGCGGCCTACGATTGGGACATCGCCAGCGATCGAATTGCCTGGGGCGGACAGGTCGAGGGCATGCTCGGCCTTGCCGCCGAGGCAGTCGGCAGCGGCCGGCTCTACGCGCGCATGCTCGATCCCCAGGGTCCGCCCGGCCGTCATGCCGCGGTCGTCGAGAGCGGCCTCAAGGACGAGGGCGGCGGCGTTCCCTATCATATTGAGTATCGTTTCCTCCCATCGGAGGGGAGCGCCGAGGCGCTGTGGATCGAGGACAACGGCCGGTGGTTCGCCGGCCCGGACGGCAAGCCCGCCCGCGCCCACGGCATCATCCGCGCCATCAACGAGCGGCGCGCGCGCGACGAGCGGCTAATCTTCCGCAGCGACCACGACAACCTGACCGGCGGGCTGAACCGCGTGCGGCTGGTGGAGGAGATCGGCGCGGCGATCGCCGCGGCGGAGCGCTTCCGCCGCAGCGCCGCGGTGGCGATCGTCGCAGTCGACAACCTGGCGATCCTGAATGATGCCTACGGCTTCGATGTGGCCGACGAGGTGATTGCCGGAGTCGCCCGCCGGGTGCGGCGCGAGATGCGGGGCGGAGATTCGATCGGGCGGCTGGCCGGCAACAAGCTCGGCCTCGTCCTCAACGATTGCGGAGAAGCCGACCTGCGAATCGCCGTGGATCGATTCGCGCGGGTGGTCGGCAGCGGGCCGATCGCGACGGGGACGGGTCAGGTAGCGGTGACCGTGTCGGTGGGCGGTGTGGTGCTGCCGCGCTACGGGCGGACCGCGCATGAGGCACTCGCCCATGCGCAGGAGGCGCTCGACGAGGCGCGCCTCAGGGGCGCGGCGGCCGTCGTGGTCTACGAACCCTCGCCCGGACGTGACGCGGCGCGGCGCCACAATGCGGAGGTGGCGGGACAGGTGGTGTCAGCCCTGAACGAGGGCCGCATCGGCCTCGCGCTGCAGCCGGTGGTGCGGACCGGCACGCGGGAGCCGGCCTTCCACGAGGCGCTGTGCCGTCTGAGCCTGCCCGACGGCACCGTGATTGCGGCGGGGGATTTCATCGAGACCGCCGAGCGTCTCGGCATCGTCCGGCTGATCGACCACCGGACGGTGGATCTGGCACTGGCAGAGCTGCGCGCCGATCCCGATCTGGTGCTGTCGATCAACGTATCGACGTCGAGCGCGCTGGACGGAACCTGGTTTGCGCGCCTGGTCGGCCATATCCGGCGCGATCGCAGGCTCGCCGCGCGGCTGATCGTGGAAATCACCGAATCGATGGCGATCACCAATCTGCAGCGCGCGGTGGACTTCGTGCGGGCCGTTCGCGACCTGGGGTGCCGGGTCGCCATCGACGATTTCGGAGCCGGGCACACCTCGTTCCGCAATCTGCGGGCGCTCGGAGTGGACCTGGTCAAGATCGACGGCTGCTTCGTCGAGCGGATCGCCGAGAGCGAGGCTGACCGGTTCTTCGTCTCGACGCTGGTGTCGCTCGCCCGCCATGTCGGGCTCGAGGTCGTCGCAGAGCGGGTCTCGCGCGAGATCGACGCCGCGGCACTCGCCGCAATCGGGGTCGACTATCTGCAGGGCCACCTGTTCGGGATGGACACGGCCGGCAGACCGACCGGGGATGTCCGCGCGGCAAGCGGCTGACGGCATCCGGATACCTCTACAGCCGCCGCCGGGGCCACCGCCGTCCTCTCCGGATCACATGACGACCCGGACGATGGCAGTTGCCGCTATTCCAGGAGTTCGACGTCGAATTTCGCGGCCAGCCGCCGGATCGTCTCGCGATCGCGGTCGGCCACCGAATCGACCTCGATGAAGTAGTGGCCGAAGCGGCCGGGGATGATCGTCAGCAGCAGCTTTCCCGGTGTCGCGCCGACGTTCCGGAAGGTGTGGGGGATGTCGCGCGGTCCGACCAGATTTGCGCCGGGGCCGACGGTGAGGCTGTCGCTGCCGACGCGGAACTCGAACTCGCCCTCGATGATGTAGAAGATCTCCGTCTCGTGGCGATGAACGTGGAACGGCGGGCCCTTGCCCGGCGGGATCACCTGCTCGAGGACGCTGTAGGCATCGCCGACCTCGTCGGGCCGCACCAGGATGCGCGTGCGTCCGTCGAGGACATTGACCTCCTCCTCGCCCGGTCCGTGGACCCGTACGATCGGGACACGCGTCTCGGTCTCCTCCAGCATCTGCTCTCGCCCCTCGCGAGCCAACGGGTTCCGTGGTCCCGGCGCCGCCTCAACGATCCCTGGCGAGCTTGTCCAGGCGGGTCTGGACGTCCGAGAGCTGCTTCTTCAGCGACTCGATCTCGCTGTCCGATTTCGCCGCCTTGCGCGATGCCGGCCCCTCGTCCTCCGAGCCTTGTGGGCCGGAGCCGGATTCGTTGGCGAAGGGTGAGAACATCCGGAAGGCGCGCTCGAACATCTGCATGTTGCGGTTGACCTGGTCCTCCACCGCCCCGATCGCCGTCGCGCTGAGGGTGCGGGCCATCTGGTCGCGGAACTTCTCCTGCTCGCGGGCGAGCGAGGTCATCGAGAAGTCGAGATAGCTGGGAACCAGCGTCTGCATCGAATCGCCGTAGAAGCGGATCAGCTGCCGCAGGAAGTTGATCGGCAGCAGAGCCTCGCCCTTGTTCTCCTGCTCGAAGATGATCTGGGTGAGGACCGAGCGGGTGATGTCCTCACCGGATTTCGCGTCGATCACGACGAAGTCCTCCTCGGACTTCACCATCTCGCCGAGATCGTCGAGCGTTACGTAGGTGCTTGTGCCGGTGTTGTAGAGCCGGCGATTGGCGTACTTCTTGATGACGGTCGCCTGCTTGTTCTTGCTCATCTGCCCTTGTCACCATCCGGCGCCGTCCGCGCCGCTCGCGCGTTTCCCCAATCCGGGCCTGGGCAACCTCAATCGCGGCGGCACTCCGGGACGAGTGCTCAGGTCAATTCTCCCCGGGCGCGCACCGGCGGGACGGACGACAGGAACACGCGGGGGGATGGCGACCGGGCATGCATGGTGCAGACGCGGCGCACACCGCCGACGGCGGCCGACATCCGGCCAACCGGCTCACCATGGACGTTCCCGATACGGCATTGCGACAGCGACAGGTCAACTCACAAGCCTTTGCTGCGCCACGATACGGGCTTTTTACTTGCGCGGCCACCGATTTGTCCGGGGCGTCGCCGGCTGCGATTGACTCACCGCAATGCGATGCAGCAAACAGTCTGCGATGCGCCACCGGAACGTCATCGGTGCGCTATAGTGACGGCGGAGCCGGTCGACGCACCGGCGCAACCACACGGAACCGGCGCAGCCCAGCCGGCACAGGAGGTCGATCCCATGAGCACGTCCGAGGACATCGTCATCGTCAGCGCCGCCCGCACGCCGGTCGGTTCGTTCAACGGCTCGCTGTCCAGCGTGCCCGCCTCCTTCCTCGGCACCGTCGCGATCAAGGCGGCGCTCGAGCGCGCCGGCGTCCCCGCCGCCGATGTCGGCGAGGTGATCCTCGGCCAGGTGCTGACGGCAGCCGCCGGACAGAATCCGGCGCGGCAGGCCTCGATCGCCGCCGGGATACCGATCGAATCCCCGGCCTGGGGCATGAACCAGGTCTGCGGCTCGGGCCTGCGCGCGGTCGCCCTGGCGGCCCAGCAGATTGCCGACGGCTCGGCCGCCATCGTGGTTGCCGGTGGGCAGGAATCGATGAGCCAGTCGACCCATGCCGCCCATCTGCGCAACGGCGTCAAGATGGGCGACTACAAGATGATCGACACGATGATCAAGGACGGGCTGTGGGACGCCTTCAACGGCTACCACATGGGCAACACCGCCGAGAACGTCGCCCGCCAGTGGCAGATCACCCGTGAGCAGCAGGACGAGTTTGCGGTCGCCTCCCAGAACAAGGCCGAGGCAGCGAAGAAGGCCGGCAGGTTCAAGGACGAGATCGCCCCGGTGACGATCGCAGGCCGCAAGGGCGATGTGGTCGTCTCCGAGGATGAGTATATCCGCGAGGGCGCGACCATCGACCAGGTGGCGAAGCTCCGGCCGGCCTTCGACAAGGACGGCACCGTCACCGCCGGCAACGCCTCGGGCATCAACGACGGCGCGGCGGCGCTGGTGCTGATGACGGCCAAGGAGGCCGAGGCGCGCGGGCTGAAGCCGCTCGCCCGCATCGCCTCGTTCGCATCGGCCGGCGTCGATCCCAAGATCATGGGCTCGGGGCCGATCCCGGCCAGCCGCAAGGCGCTGGAGAGGGCGGGCTGGAAGGTCGAGGACCTCGATCTGGTCGAAGCCAACGAGGCCTTCGCCGCCCAGGCCTGCGCGGTCAACAAGGACCTCGGCTGGAACCCGGAGATCGTCAACGTCAACGGCGGCGCCATCGCCATCGGCCATCCGATCGGCGCCTCGGGCGCCCGCATCCTGACCACGCTCTTGCACGAGATGCAGCGGCGCGACGCCAGGAAAGGGCTCGCGACCCTGTGCATCGGCGGCGGCATGGGTGTCGCCATGTGCCTCGAGCGCTGACAGAATACCAATCGGCGACCCTGGGGCGGTGGGGACACCCGGGGATCGCCAGCAGTCTCGAAGGGAGGGAACGATGAGCAAGGTTGCAGTGGTTACCGGCGGCACCCGCGGGATCGGCGAGGCGATCTCGAAGGCGCTGAAGGAGGCGGGCTACTCGGTGGCGGCCAACTACGGCGGCAATGACGAGGCGGCGGCGAAGTTCAGGGACGCGACCGGGATCGCCGCCTACAAGTG
>JAEYRQ010000469.1 GCA_023435545.1 Pseudomonadota bacterium
AACGCAAAGGGGGCGCCCGGCGGGCGCCCCCTCGAATATTTGGCGGAAAGCCGACTCAGCGCTTGGAGAACTGGAAGCTCCGGCGCGCCTTGCGCTTGCCGTACTTCTTGCGCTCGACGACGCGGGAGTCGCGGGTGAGGAAGCCGCCCTTCTTCAGGATCGACCTCAGCTCCGGCTCATAATGGGTCAGCGCCTTGGCAAGACCGTGCCGGACGGCACCGGCCTGGCCGGAGAGACCGCCGCCGGCGACCGTGCAGACCACGTCGAACTGGCCCTGCCGGTTGGCGGTGACCAGCGGCTGCTGGATGACCATGCGCAGCACCGGCCGGGCGAAATACCGGTCGAGCTCCTTGCCGTTGACGGTGATCACGCCGCGGCCGGGCTTCACCCACACGCGGGCGACCGCGTCCTTGCGCTTGCCGGTGGCATAGGCGCGCCCCTGGGCGTCGACCTTCTTCTCGTAGACCGGAGCCTCGGGGCTCTGCGTGCCGAGCGCGGCGCCGAGATCTCCGAGCGACTGGATGTCCTGTCCGCTCATGTTCACTGGCTCCTGGCGTTCTTGGAATTGAGGGCGGCCACGTCGAGCTTCACCGGCTGCTGGGCCTCGTGCGGATGCTCGGGGCCGGCATAGACCCGGAGGTTCTTGAGCTGCTGGCGGCCGAGAGGCCCGCGCGGCAGCATGCGCTCCACCGCCTTCTCGACGACGCGCTCGGGGTGCTTGCCCTCGAGGATGAAGCGCGCGGTGCGCTCCTTGATGCCGCCGGGATAGCCAGTGTGCCAGTGATAGACCTTGTCGTCGCGCTTGCGGCCGGTGAGGACCACCCGCTCAGCGTTTACGACGATGACATTGTCGCCGCAGTCGACATGCGGGGTGAAGCTCGCCTTGTGCTTGCCCCGAAGGCGAGTCGCGATCAGGGCCGCCAGCCGGCCGACCACCAGGCCGTCGGCGTCGATCACCACCCACTTCTTGTCGATCTCGGCCGGCTTTGCCGAAAACGTCTTCATGAAGTCACCTGTCGGATGTGCGCCCGTCCGGCCGGCCGGAGGCGCATACAAAACGGCGCCCCGCCGGGGCGCCTCGTCGGGAGCGGTTTCTACGCCCGCGGCAACGATACGTCAAGCGCATTATTGAACGGCCTCAGCGAATTTCTTCTTGAATATCATGGTATTGGATATGTGGTATTATTTTACCTCTACCCCTTGGGCCGGTCTGGGATCGAGTAGGTCGTCACCACATGGGCTGCCATGTCCTCCTCCCCGTCCGAGAACAGGCTGACCTCGCCCACGGCCAGCCGCCGCCCGAGCTTGATGATGCGGCAGTCGGCGAGCATGTCGGCCTGGCCAGGCTTACGCAGGAAGTTGATCGACAGGTTGGTGGTCACCGCCAGCGCCACGGGTCCGATCTGCGCGAGCAACGCAACGTACATGGCGTAGTCGGCGAGCGACATCATCGAGGGGCCGGAGATCGTCCCGCCCGGCCGGATGTGCCGGTCGTGATAGGTCATTCGGGCCACCGCGCCCAATGGCCGCACCTCCTCCACCGAGAACGACTTGCCGCCGTAGTGCATCTGCGGGAACTCGGCGGCGAGGAAGTCCTCGATCTCCTGCGCCGTCATGACCGTCCCGCCTCGCCTGTCAGAAGCCATCCACCTGCTCCAAATACCCGTGTCCGTTCGGCGGTGCTTTGACATGCAAGGGCCCGTCGCGGCAAGATCGGCCGCCGCGGCGGCTGGACTGTCCGCCCGCGACGACCATGTCATCACTCGAGACGTCAATCGCCGTCGGCGGGCGGCAGAACCACCCGGGACCCGATCCATGACCTCGATGCTCCGAGCGCTGTTTCTGGCAACGGCGATCTTCGCGTCCGCCTCAGCCCTCGTCCTGCCGGGGGCACTCGCAGTGGCACAGGGCCAGGACCTGCCGCAGCAGGTCGCGCTCACGCCGGAGCTAGTCGAGGGTTTCATCGCGAGCTATCCCCAGCTTCAGGAACTCGGCAACGAGTTGGAACAGCAATACGGCCGCGCCAACGCCGATCCGGAAGACCCCGCCAGCATCGTCGCCGGCTTCGCCGCCTATGCGGATGCCCGCAGCCGCATCGAGCTGATCGTCCAGGCGCACGGGATCAACTCGCTGGAGGACTGGGCTCGGATCGCCTACTCGGTGATGCTCGCCT
This sequence comes from Pseudomonadota bacterium, assembly GCA_023435545.1. Lineage (GTDB taxonomy): Bacteria > Pseudomonadota > Alphaproteobacteria > Rhizobiales > Tepidamorphaceae > Tepidamorphus. The sequence continues at coordinate 2,174 of JAEYRQ010000469.1, forward strand.
ATTCATTCGCCGAGCGCGGCGACGGCGGCGGCAGCGTCGACAGCGAGATGGCCGAGGCGATGGAACAGATCCGCGGCGACACCAACATACCCGCCGCGCAGAAGGAACAGCTGATCGCGATGCTGCAGCAGCAGATGGCGCAGATCAGCCAGCTCCGTCCGCCGGCAGGCAACATCGAGGCGGTGAGCGGCTACACCGACCAGATCCGCGCCATCGCGGAGTCCAACTGAAACGCCGCCGCGAGACCGGGATTTGACGCCATGACCTCATCCGCGACCGCCGCGCAGGAGACGCGCAACGAACCGCTTCTGATCGAGAATCGGAACGGCGTGGCGATCCTGACGCTCAACCGCCCCCGGCAGCGCAACGCACTCTCGGAGGCGCTGATCGAGGCGCTGACCGACGCGGTTCGCGACGTCTCCGACGATGATTCCGTCCGTGCGGTAGTTGTCTCGGGCGCTCCGCCCGCCTTCTGCGCGGGGCACGACCTGAAGGAGATGACGGCACATCGCACCGATCCGGACGGCGGCCGTGCCTACTACGAGGACCTGTTCGCCCGGTGCAGCGCGATGATGACCTCGATCGTCCGGGCGCCGAAGCCGTTCATCGCCGCCGTCGAGGGAATCGCGACGGCTGCCGGCTGCCAGCTGGTGGCGACCTGCGACATGGCGGTCGCCGGCGCCGACGCGCGGCTTGCCACCAACGGCATCGACCAGGGCCTGTTCTGCTCGACGCCGATGGTCGCGCTGACCCGCAACGTCGCCCCGAAGCACGCCATGGAACTGCTGATGTCGGGCCGCATGGTCGGCGCCGAGGAAGCCGCGCGGATCGGGCTCGTCAACCGCGTCGTCCCGACCGGCGAGGCCCTGGCTGCGGCGTTCGAACTCGCCGAAGTCTGCGCGGGCAAGTCTCAGGTCGCGGTCCGCACCGGCAAGGATGTCTTCTACCGCCAGATCGAGATGGGCCTCGACGAGGCCTACGCCCTCACGGCGCAAGCCATGGCCGGCAACATGATGGCCGAGGATGCGGCGGAAGGGATCGGCGCCTTCATCGAGAAGCGCAAGCCGGTGTGGCGCGACAGGTAGGGCGTTTGGCGAATAGCGAATAGCGAATAGAAGCGCTGCGTCACGCTGTCCGATGCGTCAATCGCGGCTTGCCGCGCACGCCGACATCTCCTACTCGCTATTCGCCACTCGCCATCCACTGAGATCCATGTCCCCCCTCACCTACTCCGACGATTTCATCCGCGCCATCCTGCACGAGGTCCGCACCATTGCCATGGTCGGCGCGAGCCCGAACAACATCCGGCCGAGCTACTTCGCGATGAAGTACCTCTTGGAGAAGGGCTACCGCGTGATCCCGGTCAATCCCGGGCACGCCGGCAAGGAGATCCTCGGCCAGACGGTCTTCGGCCGGCTCGCCGACATCCCGGAGCCGGTGGACATGGTCGACATCTTCCGCTCGTCGGAGGCGGCGGCAGGCGTGGTCGACGAGGCGCTGGCGCTCGATCCCCTGCCGAAGGCGATCTGGATGCAGCTCGGCGTGCGCAACGACGAGGCGGCCGCGAAAGCGGAGGCGGCCGGGCTGAAGGTGGTGATGGATCGCTGCCCGAAGATCGAATACGGCCGGCTGTCGGGCGAGATCGCCTGGGCGGGGGTGAACACGCGGACACTGTCCAGCCAGCGTCCCAAGCTCTCCGGCAGGGGCGTCCAGCACCTGTCGATCGATCGAGGCCGGCCCATGCGCGGCGACGCCAAGACCGACGAATGATTTGACGCTCTGTCGGTACCGATGGAATAACCGTCAGCCGTCCGCCCACCAGAAAGCCCCCGGGAGGGAATGAACATGAGCGAAGATCGCGTCCCCGGCTTCAGCACCCTGGCCATCCACGCCGGCGCGCAGCCCGATCCGACCACCGGCGCGCGCGCGACGCCGATTTACCAGACGACCTCCTTCGTCTTTGACGACGTCGACCACGCCGCTTCGCTGTTCGGGCTGCAGGCCTTCGGCAACATCTATACCCGGATCGGCAACCCGACCTGCGCGGTGCTGGAGGAGCGGGTTGCGGCGCTCGAGGGCGGCACCGCCGCCCTGGCGGTGGCCTCGGGCCATGCCGCGCAGGTGCTGGTATTCCACACCCTGCTGCAGCCCGGCGACGAGTTCATCGCCTCGCGCCAGCTCTACGGCGGCTCGATCAATCAGTTCAACCATGCCTTCAAGAAGTTTGGCTGGAACGTCGTGTGGGCGGATTCCAGCGACCTCTCGTCCTTCGAGAAGGCGGTCACCCCGAAGACCAAGGCGATCTTCATCGAGTCGATCGCCAATCCGGGCGGTATCGTCACGGACATCGAGGCCATCGCCAAGGTCGCGCGCCGGGCCGGTGTGCCGCTGATCGTCGACAACACGCTCGCCACGCCATACCTGTGCCGGCCGATCGAGCACGGCGCCGACGTCGTCGTCCACTCGCTGACCAAGTTCCTCGGTGCCCACGGCAATTCGATCGGCGGCATGATCGTCGACGGCGGCACGTTCAACTGGTCGCGCGAGGGCCGCTATCCGAACCTGACGGAGCCCTGCGAGTCCTATCAGGGCATGGTGCTGCACGAGACGTTCGGCAATTTCGCCTTCGCGATCGCCTGCCGGGTGCTGGGCTTGCGCGACATCGGCCCGGCGCTGTCGCCGTTCAACGCCTTCCTGATCCTGACCGGCATCGAGACGCTGTCGCTGAGGATGCAGCGGCACTGCGAGAACGCGCTGGCGGTGGCCGAATACCTGTCGGCCCATCCCAAGGTGTCCTGGGTGAGCTATGCCGGGCTGCCCGGCGACCGGACGCATGGGCTCGCGGAGAAGTATTGCCCCAAAGGCGCGGGCGCGGTGTTCACCTTCGGCGTCAAGGGCGGCTACGACGCCGGCATCAAGCTGGTGTCCTCGGTCAAGCTGTTCTCGCATTTGGCAAATATCGGCGACACGCGCAGCCTGATCATCCATCCCGCCTCGACCACCCACCGCCAGCTCTCCGACGCCCAGAAGACGTCGGCCGGTGCCGGCCCGGACGTGGTGCGGCTGTCGATCGGCATCGAGGACAAGGCCGACATCATCGCCGACCTCGCCCAGGCGCTGGAGCAGATCTGAGGGAGGCAACCCTCATGACTGTTCGTCATCCCGGACGGCCGCCGCGAAGTCGGGTGTTGCCGCCATCGCTCGTCCACCGTGCCCACAAAGGAAACAACCGATGT
>JAEYRQ010000567.1 GCA_023435545.1 Pseudomonadota bacterium
AGATGGAGCAGGCCGGCGACCAGCACCGGCAGGATCAGGCGCGCACGCGCTTGCAGTCGCATAGGGACCCTCTCGGCAATCGGCTCTCGTGGCGCAGCCGGCATCCGGCCACGCCGATGGGATGGATCACGATATAGATGGGTGCCCCGCCCGGTGCCACTCCCCTCTCCAGGTCGTGATCACCGAGCCTCCTCTCAGCCCGGAAAGGCTCAACTCCTGCCGAACAGGCGCGAGAAGAACCCCTTCTTCTCCTCGACCGGTTCCGCACCTTCGACCGGCGGTGCCGGCGTCCGGTAGCCGGGCGGCGGCTCGGTCAGGGTGGCGCGCGGCGGCTCGGACCGAAGTTCGTTTGGATCGCTGCGGCGGTCCAGCAGTTCGCGCGAACTGACGACCTTGTCGTCCTCGCGCCGTATCCGCTCCGGCGAGCCCATGCCTGCGCCGTTCTGGCGGCCGTACTGGCGGCCCCAAGCGTTCAGATCCTCGGGCGTCATCGGCTTGGAGGCCCACTGGACGTCGGCGGGCGTCTCCTTCTGCGCCGCCTTGCGCAACTCGGCCGTCTCGCGCCGGGCGCGCACATCCGGATCGTCAGGCCAGGCTGCGCCATACTCGGCACTGGGTTGCCGCGGGTCCGGCAGGAACTGCGCATCTGCGCTCGGCGGCATCACCAGCGGCGAGCGCGGGCCGTACTCGATCTCTTCCTCGTTCGGGTCGACCCTGAGGCCCAGCATCACCATCGGGTCACCAAGCAGGTCCTCGACGGGATCGGAGAATCCGCTGTTGCCGCTCGAACAGGCGGCCACCAGACCGCCCAGAGCGCAGGCAGCGGCCGCGGTCCGAACCTTCGAAACCATCCCCCGGTCGTAACGCATCAGCGTCCTATCCCCGTGTCCTGACTGGCGGCCCGACGCCAACGCGATACCGACACGTCATCTGCCCCAGCTTTGTCAAAGGCGCTAGTCGGGCTTTGGGGCTCTTTTGTGGCTGTCCGTGAAGGAGTCATACAGAAGCCCGAGGACTCCCGCAACAATCGCCATGTCTGCGATATTAAAGACATACCACGACCACCCGAACGCGTGCAGGTGGAAGAAGTCGGCGACGGCCCCGTAGATCACCCGGTCGACGCCGTTTCCGAGCGCCCCGCCGATCACCAGGGCGATCGACACCGCCGTCAGCCTGTGCCGCACCCGGGCAAGCCACAGCCACAGCAGCGCCGCCGCGACGAAGTTGAGGCCCGCCAGCAGGACGAGGCCGAGCGCGGTGTCCTGCTGAAACAGGCCGTAGCTGACGCCACGGTTCCAGACCATGACGAGGTCGAAGAACGGCGTCACCTCCACGGTGCCGCGCAGGCCGAGAGCGTAGACGTCGAGCAGGTACCATTTGCTCAACCGGTCGATCAGGAAGACGGCGAGCGCGATCAGCCCGCCGAACAGGCTGAATGGCCCGAGCAGGCGCGGGGCGAGGGTCATGGGGCCTGCCGGTCCGCCACCACCCTACTCCGCCGCGGCGCGGGCAGCTTCGAATTCGCGCATGGCGGCGGCATCGCGCAGCGACAGATCGGGCCACTCGGAATCGGAGCCGACCTCGGGCAGGACCCGCCAGGAGCGGGCGCACTTGCGGCCCTCGGCGCGGAGCGGCACCACCGCGACGCCCGGCACATCCTCGAGCCGGTAGGCGTCCGCCGGCCCCTCGCCCCGGATCAGCGTCGCCTGGCTGGTGATGGCGATCTCGGCGAGGTCAACGTCGGCGACGGCCTTGAAAAGCTCGTCATCGTCGATGTGCACGTCGGGAGCCGCCTCCAGGCTCGCACCGATCCGCTTGGCGGCACGCTCCACCTCCAGCGCGCCGGTGACGACGCGGCGGACGCGGCGTACACGGCGCCACTTGTCGGCCAGGGCCTCGTCGTACCAGCTCTCCGGCGTCTGCGGCGCGACCTGAAGGTGCACCGAGCCGTCCTGCGAGGGAAAGCGCGACAGCCAGGCCTCCTCCATGGTGAAGGGCAGCATCGGCGCGAACCAGACGATCAGGCGCCGGAACACGCGATCCAGCACCGTCAGGCAGGCCCGCCGCCTGAGACTGGAGGCCGGATCGCAGTAGAGCGCGTCCTTGCGGATGTCGAAGTAGAACGCCGACAGGTCCACCGCCGCGAAGTTCGAGAGCGCGTGGCAGATCCGCTTGTAGTCGTAGTCGCGATAGGCGCGGCGCACCAGCCGGTCGAGCTCGGCGAGCCGGTGCAGCATGTAGCGCTCGAGTTCCGGCATCTCGGCGTCGGGCACGTCGCTGCCGTCGTAGTGGGCGAGCGACCCGAGCAGCCAGCGGACCGTGTTGCGGAGCTTGCGGTAGGACTCGACATTGGTCTTGAGGATCTCCGGGCCGATCCTCAGGTCCTCGGCATAGTCCGACGAGACCACCCAGAGCCTGAGGATATCGGCGCCGGACTGCCTGATGACGTCCTGCGGGGTGACGACGTTGCCGAGCGACTTCGACATCTTGCGCCCGTCCTCGGCCATGACGAAGCCGTGGGTGATGACCGAATCATAGGGCGCGCGGCCTCGGGTGCCGCAGGATTCCAGCAGCGAGGAGTGGAACCAGCCGCGATGCTGGTCGGAGCCCTCCAGATAGACGTCGGCCGGCCACTTGAGGTCGGGACGGACCTCCAGGACGAAGGAATGGGTCGAGCCGGAATCGAACCAGACGTCGAGGATGTCGCTGACTTGCTCCCAGTCGGCCGGGTTCGCCACCAGGCCCGACAGGAACCGCTCGCGCGCGCCGTCGGCGAACCAGGCATCGGCGCCCTCCGTCTCGAAGGCCTCGCCGATGCGCCGGATCAGCGCGTCGGATTCGCCGAACGTGGCGCTCGGGATCACCTCGCCGGTCTCGCGGTGGACGAACACGGTGATCGGCACGCCCCAGGCGCGCTGGCGCGAGATCACCCAGTCCGGGCGCTGCTCGATCATGCCGTTGAGGCGGTTCTTGCCGGACTCCGGCACGAAGCGGGTCTCGGAGATTGCCTTGAGCGCCTTGCCGCGGAGGCCGTCGGCACCCTTGCCGTCCTCCATCGAGATGAACCACTGCGGGGTGTTGCGGAAGATCACCGGCTTTTTGGAGCGCCAGGAATGCGGGTACTGGTGCTTGAGCCGGCCGCGCGCAACCATCATCCCGGCGGCGGCCAGCGCGTCGATCACGGCCTGGTTGGCATCGCCCTTCTCGCCCTTGTCGGTGATGACGCGGCGGCCCTCGAAGCCAGGTGCGTCCTTCGTGAAGCAGCCGTCGGCGTCGACGGTGTAGGGGATCGCGGGATCGATGCCCCGGCTCTCCAGCAGCGCCTTGTGCGTCGTCCAGGCCTCGAAGTCCTCGACGCCGTGGCCGGGGGCGGTGTGGACGAATCCCGTTCCGGCCTCATCGGTGACATGCTCGCCCGGCAGGAGCGGCACCTCGAACCCGTAGCCTCCGGCGAGGCCCTTGAGCGGATGGGCGCAGACGATCTCCGGCAGTTCGCCATAGTCGAGGTCGCGGACGCGCTCGTAGCGGTCGACCTTGGCGGCCGCGAACACCTCGCCGGCCAGCCGATCGGCCAGGATGTAGTGCTCGCCGGTCGCCGCCCAGTTGCCGGCCGGCGCCTCGGCGACCCTGTAGAGCCCGTACTCGACGCGCGGATGGAACGAGATGGCCCGGTTGCCGGGGATCGTCCAGGGCGTGGTCGTCCAGATGACGACGAAGGCTTTCCCCGCCTCGGGGCCGGAGATGACTGGGAACTTCACCCAGATCATGTCGGACTGGTAGTCCTGATACTCGACCTCGGCCTCGGCGAGCGCGGTCTTCTCGACCACCGACCACATCACGGGCTTGGAGCCGCGGTAGAGCGACCCGTTCATCGCGAATTTCATCAGTTCGCGGGCGATCTCCGCCTCGGCCTTGAAGTTCATGGTCGTGTAGGGGTTCTTCCAGTCGCCCTCGACGCCGAGGCGGCGGAACTCCTCGCGCTGCACGCCGATCCAGTGCTCGGCGAACTGCCGGCACTCCTGCCGGAATTCGACGACCGGCACGTCGTCCTTGTTCTTGCCCTTGGCGCGGTACTGCTCCTCGATCTTCCACTCGATCGGCAGGCCGTGGCAGTCCCAGCCGGGCACGTAGTTGGAATCGTGCCCGAGCATCTGCATCGAGCGGGTGACGACGTCCTTGAGGATCTTGTTGAGCCCGGTGCCGATATGGATGTTGCCGTTCGCATAGGGCGGGCCGTCGTGCAGGACGAACTTCTCGCGGCCCTTCGCCGCCTCGCGCATGCGGGCATACATGTCGAGCCGGTCCCATCGGGCGATGATCTCCGGCTCGCGCTGCGGCAGGCCCGCGCGCATCGGAAAGTCGGTCTTCGGCAGGAACAGCGTCTCGGAGTAGTCGCGCTTCGGCGCGGAGTCGGAACCGTGTGTCATGGGCATCCAGGCGGTTTGAGCATGCTGGCGGCAAGGATCGGCAGTCCCGGCCCCGGGCCGAAGCGGAACGTCGGGTTCCGCCTCAGGCCGGAACCGGGCCGGTAATTCGCCGCGGGAACCCCGCGCGACCGGGACGGCTGTCGAGGACGCTGCGCATGGGGCGCCTTCTAGCAGGCATGGCGGGCGCGATAAAGCGTGGCAAATCTCACGGCTTGAGGGTCGTGCGGCCCGAGATCGCGCCGACGGTGCCGACCTTGCGCTCGCGCACCCACAGATAGAGGCCGGAGCCGATGATCACCGAAACGCCGACCCAGGTCCAGATTCCCGGCACCTCGTTGAAGACCAGGTACCCGATCGTCGCCGATCCGACGATCTCCAGGTAGCCGATCGGCGCCAGCACCGAAGCGGGCGCGCGCATGCAGGCGATGATGATCAGCAGATGTCCGGCCGTCGAGATGAAGCCGACGATGGCGAGGAACATCCACTCCCGCCCGTCCGGCATACGCGGCACGAACATCTCGACCTCGAACATCACGGCGAGCGCCATCAGCAGGGCGAGGAACAGCGATCCCGACAGGCCGGTGAAGAAGTGCATCGACATCGCCGGAGCGGTGCCGGCGAGATGCCGCGTCACAATGAAGTACCCGGAGAACATCACGGCGCAGAGCACCGGCAGCAGGGCCGCCGGCGTGAACTCGGCGCTGCCCGGGCGAATTACGATCAGCGCACCGATGAGGCCGACGATGACCGCCACCCAACGGCGCGGGCCGACATGTTCGCCCAGCACGAGTGCAGACACGCCCGTGACGATCAGCGGCCAGACGAAGACGGTTGCCAGCGCGGTGGCCAGCGGCATCCGGATGATCGCCGCGACATAGGCGACGTTCGAGCCGGCGATCAGGACACCGCGCAGCACGTGCAGGCCGAGCGGCCGGGGCAGCAGGTGCGCGGCACCGAGCCCGAAAACGACCACCGGCAGTGTGTAGAGGGTCTGAAACGCGAAGCGGCCCCAAGCGATCTGCAGCGCATTGAGACTGGCGCCCAACTCCTTGGAGAAGGCGTCCATCACCGGGAGCAGCATCGTCGCAGAGGCCATGATCAGCATGCCCCAGAGGATCTCGCGATCGTTGCCCGCCGCTCCCGCGGCCGAAGGCGCCGTCATCGCCTCAGCCGGAGATGCGTGCCGGCGCGGAGGCCGGCAGCTTGTCGGATGCGCCCGCCGCTCTCGCCAGCATCCGGCGCGCGATCGCGGCATCCTCGTGCATCCGCGCGATCAACTCCTCGACACTGGCGAAGCGGGCCTCGGGGCGGATGAAGCCGATGAACTCGACCTCTACGGTCTGCCCGTAGAGATCCGGCGAGATGTCGAACAGGAAAGTCTCGAGCAGGGCGGCGCCGTTGTCGAACTGCGGCCGCCGGCCGTAGCTGGCGACCCCGTCGTGGGAGGTGTCGCCGACACGCATGCGGACAGCATAGACGCCGTGCCTGAGGTCACAGTCGGCAGGCAGGCGCATATTGGCTGTCGGGAAGCCAAGCTCGCGGCCGCGCTTCTCTCCGTGGACAATCTCGCCGCGCACGAACCAGCGGTAGCCAAGAATCGCCGCCGCGTCCTCCACCCGCCCTTCGGCGAGCGCCTCGCGCGCCGCGCTGGACGACCAGCCGGCATCGCCCTCGCCGGCCTTCTCCACCACGACCACCTCGAAGCCACGTTCGCGGCCGAGTGCCGCCAGAACCTCGGGCGAGCCGGCGCGACCCTTGCCGAAGTGGAAGTCGAAGCCGACCACGACCACGGCGGCCTGGAGGCGGCCAACGATGATACGGTCGACGAAGTCCTCCGCCGACGTCGCCGCAAGCGCCGCGTCGAAGGCGATCTCCACCATGGCGCCGAGCCCGAGCGCCTCGATCAGCTCGGCCTTCGCCACCGACGGCGTCAGGCGGAACAGCGGCTGCTCGGGACGGAAGTAGCTGCGCGGATGCGGCTCGAAGGTGATGGCAAGCGCCGGAAGCCCCCGCTCGCGCGCGATCTCCCGTGCCTGACCGAGGACAGCGCGGTGGCCACGGTGGACGCCGTCGAAATTGCCGATCGCCACCACGCCGCCGCGCAGCCTCGCCGGAATATCCTGACCTTCGGTGATGTGGGCGAACTGGCTCTCGGTCATCTGCTGGCGGTGTGGTCGCGTTGCGCCTGTTCAGGCGGCGCGTGAGGGAACCAGCACCACCGCCTCCCCGTCAAGGACGGTCTTGGCATCGACGCTGCAGTCGCATCTGAGGCGGGCGCGCCGCTTGGCGGGATCGAGCTCGGCCACCTCGACACGGGCGACGATCACGTCGCCTATGCGCACCGGAGCCCTGAAATTCAGGCTCTGGGAAATGTAGACGGCGCCAGGCCCCGGCAGCCTCGTGCCCAGCAAGGCCGAGATCAGGCTGGCGGTATAGAGGCCGTGGGCGATGCGTTCGCGGAACGGGGTCTGCGCGGCGAAGTGGTCGCTCAGATGGACAGGGTTGTTGTCGCCCGACAGCTTGGCGAAGCCGACGACATCGTCAGCCATCACCGTGCGCATGAGCGTCTCGCTCATGCCGACGGACAGATCCTCGAAGTGGTAGCCGAAGCCGGCCGGCGGCGGCCGCATGTGCATTCCCCTGTCTGACATCCACGCCTGCCTGATGCCCTATCCGATCGCGCCGCGCCCCGCCAGAGCGACGATCGGTTAACCACGCGGCGGGATGGGGGGCCAGCTTAACCGTATCTTCAGCCGGAAACCGTAGTTTGCTGCTGCGTAAATGGACGGGGAGACCTGCGGAGAAACCGGGGATCATGCCCGCCTGACAGGACAGGTTGAGAAGATTGGAGCGCTAGAATGGCGATCGATACGAGCATGCCGATTCTCGTCGTCGACGACTACAAGACGATGATCCGGATCATCCGGAACCTTCTCAAGCAACTCGGCTTCAACGAGGTGGATGAGGCGACGGACGGCACGGAGGCGCTGCAGAAGCTGCGCGCGAAGAAGTACGGCCTGATCATCTCCGACTGGAACATGGAGCCGATGACAGGCTACGAGCTCCTGCGGCACGTGCGCGGCGACGAGCGGCTCTGTCAGACGCCGTTCATCATGATCACCGCCGAGTCGAAGACCGAGAACGTCATCGCCGCCAAGAAGGCCGGTGTGAACAACTACATCGTCAAGCCATTCAATGCGGCCACGCTGAAGACCAAGATCGACGCGGTCTTCGGGCAGTAGGCCCGGTTTCAGGCACACAAGACGATGCGGAACACCGGCTGCGCCGGACCGTAAACGGGGGAATATCCAATGGCCAGGAAAGCCTCGCGCGCGAACCAGATTTCGCGCGTCCTCGAAGAAGTTCGCGCTGGTGCCGACGGCGACATCTCCTTCCGGGAGATCCTGTCGCTGGCCCAGGTGATGTCGCGCTCGCTGTCGAGCGTCTACCGGGCGATAGACAAGACGGTCTACAAGGAGTTCACCGAGATCGCCTCCTACATCGAGGCGATGAAGAGCGATATCGCAGGGCTCCAGGCCAACGACCTCAAGCAGTTGCACCTGCCGACCGCCGGCCGCGAACTCGACGCGGTGGTGACGGCGACGGAGGACGCCACCAACACGATCATGGAATGCGCCGAGGCGATCATGAACGCCGACGCCAGCGACCCGGCGGGCTATCAGGACTTCGTCAACGAGCAGGTGATGAAGATCTTCGAGGCGTGCTCCTTCCAGGACATCACCGGCCAGCGGATCAGCAAGGTCGTCGAGACGCTGAACATGATCGACGAGCGGGTGAGCCGGTTTGCCCAGAAGATGCGGATCGAGGACACCGACGGTCCGCTGACGGACGAGGAGGCGGCCCGCGCCGAGCGCAAGAAGCGCCTCATGCTGGACGGCCCCTCCGCGCCCGGAGAGGGCATCAATCAGGACGAGGTCGACTCGCTGTTCTCCTGAGGACGCTTTACCAGGACAGCCTGTGCATCACCGCGCGCGGCCGCAGACCGGCCGTGCGCAGCGTTTCGCCGAGCCTGTCCATGTCGGGGCCGTCGGCGCCGCCATACTCGCCGGCATGGATCCCCGAAGCGATGAACAAGGCATCCAGCCCCATCGCGGCGGCGCCGGCCAGATCGGTCCGCAGGCTGTCACCGATGGCGAGGATGCGGTCGCGGTCGAGCGGCGTGCCCGCGGCCTCCTGCAGCATCGCGATCGAGCTCTCGTAGATCGGGGCATGCGGCTTGCCGGCCCATAGCACCCGCCCGCCGAGCCGGCGATAAGCCTCGCCCAGCGCCCCCGCGCAGTAAAGCAGCCGCTCGCCGCGCTCGACGACGATGTCGGGGTTGGCGCAGATCATCTCGATGCCGCGCGCGGCGAAGTCCGCCAGCAGGCCGGCATAGTCCTCCGGCGTCTCGGTCTCGTCGTTGAACAGGCCGGAATTGACGAGGATATCCGCCTCCGCCGGCCCCACGAGCGCCACGTCGAGACCCTCGAAGATCGCGCGGTCGCGGTCGGGACCCAGATGGAACACCCGCCGCTCGGCATGCTCCATCAGCATCCCACGGGAGAGGTCGCCGGAGGACAGGATGCCGTCATAGGCCTCGTGCGGCACTGCCATGCCGTCGAGCATCGGGACCACGCTAAGGCCCGGCCGCGGCGCGTTGGTGATGAGCACGACCCGGCCGCCCCCCTGTCGGAACCGCACCAGTGCGTCGCAGGCTTCCGGCGTGGCGCGAAGGCCGTTGTGGACGACACCCCAGATGTCGCAGAGCACGCCGTCATAGTCGCCGGCAATGTCGCGGAAGCGCGCAAGAAGCGACGGGGCAGACCCCGCCTCGTCGGAGGATGAAGCGGTGGTCATTCGATGGGTGCGGGTCTCGGGACTGGCCGGATGGTGGCGTCGCGCCTGGGAGGCGCGGCGGTCGCCTCGCGCGGCACTGAACGGGCGGCTTCCTCACGCGCTGCCCGTGGCCGATCCGGCGCGTCGGACCGCATGACGTCCGGCCGGACCGGGCGCGGCGGCGAGAACAGGCGGCCCTGGCCGAATGCCGCCTCATGGTCCAGAAGGTCGACGACCTGGGTCTCGGATTCGATCCGGGTGGCGACAAGCTGCACGCCGTAGCGTTGCAGCAGCCGGCCGAGGTCGGCGGCATGGATATTGGCGCCGGCCGCCTCCGGCGGACTGATCAGCAGGTCGCCATCGACCTTCACGAAACGCACCCGGCGGTCCGCCAGCCTGGCGCAGTCGAAATCGAGCCGCCGCACATTGTCCACCGACAGCCGGAAACCAAGCTCGACCAGGGCCTCCAGATTGGCCTGCTCGATCGGGCCGAGCGCCTCGAACTCCGCCTGCGACAGTTCGAAGATCACCGATTCGGCGAGGCCACGATTGTCGCCGATGAAGTCGACGAACTGCTGGAAGAACTCGGCGTCGGCCAGCGTCCGCGCCGAGATGTTGCAGAAGATCCCGACGTCCTTGCTCTTGAGCGACATGCGCCGGACGATCCTGACGCACCTGAAGAGCATGATGTTGTCGACCACCGGCATGACGCCGGCCTCGCGCGCCAGCGGCACGAAGTCGGCCGCGTCGACCATCTCGCCCGTGTCCAGGCGCAGGCGGCCCAGCGCCTCGTAGAAGGCGACACGCCGCTGCGGCAGCGTCACGACGGGTTGCAGGAACACCTCGACGCCGTCCTGGTCGACAGCCTTGCGCACGAGCGCCATGGCCTCGGCTTCCGACATGCCGGCGAACGGACCGTCGGGCGCCACGAGCGAGGGCTGCGGCGCCGGCCCGGCCGCTGCCTCGTAACGCGGCGTCGGCTCATGAACCGGCAAACGGGCGGCAGGCGCCGGCCTCTCGAGCGCCGCGACCGTCTCCCCGAGGTCGCGCACCAGCGTCTCGAGCACACCGACATCGGCCGACACGCCGGCCATCTGGTCGTCGACGGCCTGCTCGACGCGCTGCTGCATGTCGGCCTCGAACGCCCCGACGCGCTCGCGCAGGCGGACGACCTCCCGCTCCAGCGACAGCGCCAGGCGCGCCATCTCCTGCAGTTCCGCCTCCACCGCACTGCGCTCGCGCGCCCGCGCGGAAAAGAACTCCGCCAGCACCATGAGCAGCAGCGCCCCGAACCCCAGCCAGCCGGCCTCGGCGATGGTCAGGCCGGCCTGCAGGTAGAGCAGTCCCGCAAGCGACACGGAGATCAGCACCATGCAGGCAGACACGAACCAGGGCGAGGCGGAGGGAAGCACCGACCTCACCCCGGATTCCCGCCGGGTCGGTCCGGACTGTGCTGCGGACGTGGTGGACATATGGCGATACTAGGTGATTCTCGCGTCCGGCAGGGAGCTTCGCGTCAGCACCCTGCGCGTCCGGACGCCTGGAACTGCAGCGTCAGCCTGCCGGGCTTCATGACGGTGACGGTACTCGAGCGGACCGGCACCTCGCCGGGCGAGGTCTGCTCGCCATAGTTCGCCTCGACGGCGACGGTCACCGACTGATCGCTGGAGACGAAGACCTGGCGCGGATACTGTCCGAACTCCATCGGATCGCCGTCCGCCTGGCTGCGGTCGAACTCCACCAGAGCCCCGTCGATGACCATCGCGGCCGCCATCGTGCCGCTGCCCTCGGCTCCGGCGTCGATGAACACCGCGCCGTACTCGCCCTCGCGCGACAGCCACATCCCGCACCCGGAGGGGAACGGCAGCGCGTCGGGATCGAGAACGCCCACTGTCGGATGCTCGCCGGCCGGTCCCGTCTCGGCGGGAGCCGGGACGACGGCGGGCGGCGGCGGGTCGCCGCCGCC
>JAEYRQ010000512.1 GCA_023435545.1 Pseudomonadota bacterium
CCCGTCCGCTGCCCGGAGGCATGCGATGTCGGCTTCCCGGACGCTCCGCCGCGCCGCCGTCCCCGCCCTGACCGCGACCGCTCGCCGCGCCCCGATTCGGAGGCGCCGGCGGTGGACGCTTCGTCGGCCGCGACCGCCCCGACTGGCTGAACCGGCGCGGCTGCCGGAGCGATTGCCGGCCGTGAGGCCGCGGGGCTCGTGCCCCCGACGCGGATCTGCATGCGGATCAGCTTCTCGATCGCGCGCAGGAACGGCCGTTCCTCCGCGTCGCAGAACGAGATCGCGATGCCCTCTGCTCCGGCACGCGCGGTACGGCCGATGCGATGGACATAGGATTCCGGCACGTTCGGCAGGTCGTAGTTGACCACGTGGCTGACGCCGGGGATGTCGAGGCCGCGGGCGGCAATGTCGGTGGCGATCAGCGCGCGCACCCGGCCGGCCCGGAAGGCGGCGAGCGCCCGCTCGCGCTGGCCCTGCGACTTGTTGCCGTGGATCGCCTCGGCGTCGATGCCGGACTTTGCCAGCCCCTTCACCAGCTTGTCGGCGCCGTGCTTGGTGCGGGCGAAGACCAGAACCCGGTCGATCGCCGGATCACCCAGCACTCTCGCCAGCATCGCCGGCTTGCCGGCCTTGTCGACATGCAGAACCGACTGCTCGACGCGGTCGGCGGTCTTGGCCACAGGCGTCACCGAGACGCTCACCGGATCGCGCAGGAAGTCGCGCGACAGCGCGGCGATCGCGTCGGGCATGGTGGCGGAGAACAGCAGCGTCTGCCGCTCCTTCGGCAGCCGCGCGACGAGCGAGCGGATGTCGTGGATGAAGCCCATGGCGAGCATCTGGGCGGCCTCGTCGAGGACGAACATCTCGACGCCGTCGAGCCGCACCGCCTTCTGCTTGACCAGGTCGAGCAGGCGGCCGGGGGTGGCGACCAGAACGTCGATGCCCGGCACCATCGCTCGGATCTGCTTGGTCATCGAGACGCCGCCGATCACCAGCTCGACCTTCAGGCCGAGATGGCGGCCGTAGGTGCGGAACGACTGGACGATCTGGCCGGAGAGCTCGCGCGTCGGCGACAGCACCAGGATGCGGCAGCCGCGCTTGGGCGCCTCACCGCCGGCGCGCGCCAGGCGGTCGATCAGCGGCAGCGCGAAGGCGGCCGTCTTGCCGGTGCCGGTCTGGGCGATCCCGACGAGGTCGCGGCCGGTGATGACATGGGGAATCGCCTGGGCCTGGATCGGCGTCGGCGTCACGTGGCCCGCGTCGTCGAGGGCCTTCAGGATGGAGGCGTTCAGTCCGAAACTTTCGAAATTCGTCAAGGAATCAGCTTTCTTTGCCGCGCTGGCGGCGTGGCCCGTGCGGAATCGAGGGGCCCGCGCCTGCGCGGCTCTAGGGTGAAGACACCCCGCGCGGCCTGGGTTGTCGTTGGATCAGAAGGTTGTTCGCGGCGGACCGAAAGCCCGTGAACGGGCGATCGTGCTACGCGGTCCGCATGGCTCGCTGTGACACGAGATGGCAGACCTATACACTTTTTTCAAGAAAGTGCACTGTCTTTTTGCAGTTGCGAAGGTTCCGTAGCTTTCATCGCGGCGCCAGCCCGGCGCAGACATCCCGAAACCGGAGGCCGTTTCCATGATCAGCGAGGACGATGTCCGCGCCAAGGCGTTCGCCATGCCGTTCACCAGCCCCGCCTATCCGCCGGGCCCGTACCGATTCGTCAATCGCGAGTTCTTCATCGTCACCTACCGCACCGATCTCGACGCGCTGAAGGCCGTCGTGCCGGCACCGCTCGAGGTGACCGACCCGATCGTCAAGTACGAGTTCATCCGCATGCCGGATTCGACCGGCTTCGGCGACTACACCGAATCGGGCCAGGTGATCCCGGTGTCGTTCCGGGGCGAAAAGGGCGCCTATGTCCACGCCATGTATCTCGACGATGAGCCGCCGATCGCAGGCGGGCGCGAATTGTGGGGCTTCCCGAAGAAGCTCGCCTGTCCGACGTTGACCGTGGAGAAGGAGACGCTGGTCGGCACGCTCGACTTCGGCTCGGTGCGCGTCGTCACCGCCACCATGGGCTACAAGCATCGGGCGCTGGCCGAGGCCGACGTGATGCCGGCGCTGACCGCGCCGAACTTCCTCTTGAAGATCATCCCGCATGTCGACGGCAGCCCGCGCATTTGCGAGATCGTCCGCTACCACATGACCGACATCGTCTTCAAAGGCGCCTGGACCGGTCCGGCGGCGATCGAACTGTTCCAGCACGCGCTGGCTCCGGTGGCGCAGCTTCCGGTGCACGAGGTGCTGGGGGCCAGTCACATCGTCACCGACCTGACGCTCGGCCTCGGCGAGGTGGTGCACGACTACCTGGCGTAGGCAGGCCAGAGCCGGGCGGCCGGATCGCGCCGGGCGCCATCTCCACTTCACCGACGTCATGCCCGGGCTCGGACCCGGGCATCTCCTGCACCGCCGCGAGATTGCCGGGTCAAGCCCGGCAATGACGTCGAGGGGAACTCCCGGTCGTGCGAACCCTCCGGCGGAAGCTGGCTGCAGCTGGCTCACCCCTCGAGCAACGCAACCGCCTTCGTCGCCGCGGCGCGGCCGCTGTCGTGGGCGCCAGCGCAGGTCTGCATCAGCGGGCCGCCCAGCGCCTCTCCGGCGAACAGGATGCGGTCGCCGACCGGTTCGGCCAGCACCTGCCGGGAGTGGGCATGGCCGGGGCGGGCCACCGCGTAGGCGCCGCGCGTCCAGCGGTTCGAACCCCAGTCGGTCATCGCCGTGTGGCCAATCCGGTCCTCCACCGCGCTGCCGAAGGTGCGCGACAGGGCCTGCACGGCGAAGTCGACGGCTGCCTCGGAACCGGCCGCCGTCAGCTCCCAGGCGAAATCGCCGCCGACGAAGCCGACCATCAGGTCGGTGTTGAACGGCCAGGCGAGGAAATAGACGTCGTGGTGGCCGGGCCGCTCGACCAGGACGTCGGCGAAGGGCTCGAGCCCCAGCCTGTCGCCCCGGATCTCCATCGGGATCTTGGCCAATAGGCCCATCGGCAGCTTGTGGATCGCGGTGTCGACCGGATCGGGCAGGTCGGGCGAGAAACGGATGCCGCCGAAGGCGAGCACGCCGGTGGAGCAGGTGACGATGGCGACCCTGCCCCTAACCTCGCCGCGCGCCGTCTCGGCCACGACGCCGGGCCCGTCCCAGCGGATGCGACGGACGGGGGTGGAAAGCTCGACGGGGACGTCGGCGCCCCAGCGGTGGACGATGGAGCCGAAGCCCTCGGCGACGAGATAGTTCGGCTCGAGGTCGGCCGCCGCGGCGAGATCGGCTGCCGAAATCTCGTCGGCATCGGCGGCGAAGTCCATCGGGCCGATGAAGGTCGCCGCCGCCGATGCTTCGGCAACAGTGGCAACGAGGCTGCCGACCGAGCGGTCCTCCTCGATGGTGACCGTGGCGATCGTCTCCTCGATCAGCGTGCCGGCGGCTGTGATCGCTGCCATCTGCTCGGCGCAGGCCCGCTTGCGGCCGAGATAGACGTGGTCGAGCGTCGGGTCGTGATAGACAGGGGCGAGGCCCTGGCGCTTCGCCTCCTCGAAGAACGGGTTGCGGTCGGCCGCATGCAGCCAGGCGCAGCCCCAGTCGAACGGCATGCCGAACGGCTCGGTGACGGTGAACGCCCGCCCGCCGATCCGGTCCATCGCCTCGAGCACGATGAAGGACCGGCCCGCCTCGCGCAGCGCCTTGGCGGCGGCGAGCCCGGCGGCCCCCGCCCCGATGATGACGACGTCCGCCTCGCCTGCCATAGACCTGCTCCCGGTGCACTTCCGTCGCGGCAGGCTACGTCGCCGGAGGCGACGCGGGCAAGCCGCTTCGTCGGCTTCCGGACGGCAGGCGCAACGTCCGATTCATCACCGGCCCGGCATGCACTGGCATCAGGGGGCCGTATCGCCATATAACGGCGGGACGGAGCCGGCCGCAGCCGGCGCCG
>JAEYRQ010000538.1 GCA_023435545.1 Pseudomonadota bacterium
CCCACGAAACTGCTCCAGACGGCGCCGGCGATGCCGTTCATGGCTTCGACGTCGACGATACGGACCCGATCCTGCTTCTCCAGCGCGATCAGGCCGCGACGCTTGAGTTCGGAGAAGGAGCGGGACACCGTCTCGATCGTCAGGCCGAGATAATCTGCAATCTCCTGCCGCGTCATCGGCAGGCGCACGACCGGACGCTCGTCGGTCGCCCGGCGCTCGCAGGCCAGCTGCAGCAGGAAGCTCGCCACGCGCTCCATCGCTGACTTGCGGCCGAGCAGGACGGCGTGATCGTGCATCGCCTCGAGCTGCGCCAGCATCTGGCGGGCGAGCAGCCGCTGGAAGCCGCAGGACTTTTCGGCGCCGCGCCGGTCGTAGTTGCGGATGCGGGCGGCGGTCAGGGTCTCGGCGGAGGCGTCGCGGTAGGACCCCTGCGCGAAGCCGAAGATGTCGCCCGGGCCGAGCAGTTCGACCACCTGGCGGCGACCATCGGGCAGCAGCTTGTAGAGCATCACCGCCCCATCGACGACCTGGCAGATCGTGTCGGCGGAATCGCCCTCGAAGAAGATGGTGGCGTGCTGGGCGAACTGCCCGACGGTGGAGCCGCGTACCACCGGCTCCAGATTGAGCTCGCGGAACTCGGGGGCCAGGCAGCCGGTCAGGCCGACGGCATCGTTCAGCTGCGACCTTTGCACTGCCGTATTCATTGTGTCCTCCCGGCTCGCTGGCAACTCGTGACTTGCAAGCAAGAGGTATCCGTTTCGGACCGGGCGCGTAATTCGTGCGGCTACCTACGGAATTACACCTACGTGGAGGACCCCGGCCGACTACAGCAGGCGGCGGATATCCTCGACCTCCACAGGCTTGCGGATCACCTGCAGCCCCGGCAGCCCCTCGAGATGGCGATCGAGCCGGCCCTGCGGCTCGCCGCTGATCACCACGACCCTCGGCGGAGTGGCGAGCGCCTCGAGGAACCGCGCCAGTTCGCCGCCACTCATACCCGGCAGGGCGAGGTCGACGATGACGGTGTCGCCCCGGCCCGGAAGGACGTCGCGCAGGAACGTCTCGGCATCGGGGTAGGAGCGGACCTCGTGGTCGAATTCGCGCAGCATCAGAACCAGCGCATCCGCGACGGCCGCATCATCCTCGACGACGTGGAACACCTCTTCGTCTCCGTGCCCATAGGGCGCGAGATATGTGCCGCCGGACAATCCGGCGCCATGATTCAGATCAACCGGGAAAAGGTGGGGTCAGTCGCTGGACAGCACGATCCGCACCAGATCGGCGGTATTACGGGCGCCCAGCTTCTCCATGATGCGTGCCCGGTGCACCTCAATGGTGCGCGGGCTGATGCCGAGCCGGCGGCCGGCCTCCTTGTTGGTCGCGCCCGAGGTGATCTCGCGCAGCACGTCCATCTCGCGGAAGGTCAGCCTCTCGGCTCCGGCAAAACCGGTTCGCTGGGCGCTGGCGACCGGCCGATGATCCTCCGCCGCGATCGCCTCGGCAACGCGCTGCACGACCGTGTCGGCATCGAAGGGCTTCTCGATGAAGTCGAACGCCCCATCCTTGATCGCCCGCACCGCCATCGGAATGTCGCCCTGGCCGCTGATGACGAAGACCGGCGCCCGAAAATCGTCGGCACCCAGTTCGCGCAGGACATCCAGCCCCGACTTCCCGGGCATGTGCACGTCGAGAAGCACGCAGTCGGGCAGCGAGTCCCGCACCCCGCCGAGGAAGTCCGCGGCGTTGGAGAAGACGCAGACCGAATAGCCCTCGAGCGTGAAGACGACGGAGAGCGCGTCGCGGACGGCCGGATCGTCGTCGACGATGTGGATTGTCTTCTGCGACGTCATCCCGGCGGCCTCAATCGTCGTCGCTCCGCGCCGGAGCCGCGGCCGGATCAGCCTTCGGCAGATGCAGGGTGAAGCAGGCTCCGCGGCCATCGCCGCCCGGCTCGACCGTCAGGTCGCCGCCGTGGCTCTGCGCGATGGTCTTCGATATGGCCAGCCCCAAACCCATTCCCCTCTTGCCGCTGCTCGCAAACGCCTTGAAAAGGTCAGGTAGCACCTCGTGCCGGATACCGGGGCCGGAATCAAGCACACAAACGGTGTGCATCGTCGCTCCAGGCTCCAGCCGCACAACCAATTCCTTGACTTCGCAGTCCTTCATCGCGTCGATCGCGTTGCGGATCAGATTTACCATCACCTGCTGGATCTGCACCGGATCGACCTCGGCATAGAGGGCCTGCGGGGGGATTTCACGGCTGATCCGCACCTCGCGTGCCCGGCTTCCGATCACGGTGAAGTCGATCGACTCGTCGATCAGCCGACCGAGATCCACCACCTGGCGTATGGCGTCCCGCTTCTCGACGAAGCGGCGCATGCGGTGGATGATCTTGCCGGCCCGGTCCGCCTCGACCAACGCCTTGTCGAGGATGTTCGAGATCTCCGGTGGCAGCGCATCGGCGCCCGTCCGCTTGGCGACAGCACGGGCCACGGCCTGCAGGTAGAGCATCACGGCGGTGAGCGGCTGGTTGAGCTCGTGTGCCAGGGCCGCGCCCATCTCGTCCATGGCGTTGATCCGGGCCATCCGGACGAGCTGCGCCTGCAGGGCGTCGGCGCGCTCCGTCGCCGCGACCTCGAACCGCAGGTCGCGCAGGATTCCGATGAACTGGCGCCCGTCCGGCGTCTCCGCCTCACCGACCGCGAGCTGGATCGGGATAACGGTGCCGTCCTTGTGCTGGGCATGCACCTCGCGGCCAATGCCGATGATCTTCGGAACACGGGTCGAGAGGTAATTGTGGAGGTAACCGTCGTGCTCGCGGGCATAGGCGGGCGGCATGATCTTCTTGACATTGCGGCCGAAGACCTCGGCCGCGGTCCAGCCGAACATCCGCTCGCACGCCTTGTTGTACATCAGCACGCGGCCTCGCTCATCGATGACGATGATGCCGAAGACGGCCGTGTCGAGGACGCTGGCGAGGCGGGCTTCGGAAACGGTCGGAGGCAGGTCGGCGCGGTCTGGCAAGGCTCGATCGGTCCCCGTTCAACGTGTGCGTTCGAGCCATTCGGCAAGCCGGCCCGCAGCCTCGGTGAGCGTCGGCTCGCCAGCGGCGAAGCAGGCGCGCATGAAGCCGGCGCCGGCAGAGCCGAACGCCGTTCCGGGCGCCAGCCCCACATTCGCCTCGTCGACGAGCCTGAGGCCCAGCCGGGCCACGTCGGGCGCGCCATCGATCGCAAAGAACAGGTAGAAGGCGCCGGCCGGCGGGGCAAAGCGGACGCGGCCGGTGGCGGCCAGCGTGTCGCACAGGATGGCGCGGCCGCGTCGCGCCCTCTCCACCTGGTACTCTACGAAGTCCTCTCCCTCCTCCAGCGCGGTCACGGCCGCGCGCTGCATGAAGGCGGCGACTCCGGAGGTCGAATACTGGACGAGGTTCTCGACCACCTGGCCCAGCACCGGCGGCGCCTCCAGCCAGCCGATGCGCCAGCCGGTCATCGCCCAGTTCTTCGAGAAGGTGTTGACGTAGAGGATCGCGTCCTCGGGATCGGCAACGTCATGGAAGGAGGGCGCCCGGTCTCCCTCGAAGCAGAACCTGCCATAGACCTCGTCGGCGATGATCCATAGGCCTTTGCTGCGGGCGAAAGCGAGGATGGCGGTGAGTTCCTCCCGGCTCGCCGTCCAGCCCGACGGGTTCGACGGGGAATTGAGGAAGATCGCTCTGGTCTTCGGGCCGCATATCTCGAACAGCCGATCGAGGTCGAGCCGCCAGCCGTCCGGCGAGAAGCTCATCGGCAGGTCGATCGCCTGCGCCCCGCCGACGCCGAGCGCGGCCGACGAATTGGGCCATCCCGGCGAGGGAACGATCACCTCATCGCCGCCGCCCGCGACCATGCGCACGGCGGTCTGGATCGCCTGCATGCCCGAACCGGTAACGAAGAAACGGTCGGACGCGAAGGGGCGGCCATAGACGCGGGCGTGATAGTCGGCGAGCGCCTGCCTGAGCTCGGGGATACCACGCTGCCAGGTATAGAAGGTCTCACCCGCCTCCAGCGCGCGCGCCGCGGCGGCGGAGATGAAGTCCGGTGTCGGCAAGTCGCCTTCGCCCGCCCAGAGCGGAATGAGCCCCGGCCGTCCACGGCCGTAGTTCATCACCTCGACGATGCCGCTCTCCGGAGCACCACGCGCCTCGGGCCGTACCATCTCGAGCAGCGGGTGGACAAAATTGGGGATGTTCATCGGCGGAGCCCGGACAGGAGCGGCCGCAGGGGGGGCGATCAAAGACCCGGCCCCGACAGCCAACATAAGTCTTATCACATATAGACTCGGCGGCGAACACTGCGGCCCGTACAGCCGGGACGTTCGGTCGCGGGCGGTCCAGACTATGGCTGCTTCCTCGCGAGCAGGTCACGGATCTCCTCGAGCAGCACCTCCTGGCGTGGCGGCTCGGCGGTGCCCTCCTCCTTCTTCTCCTCGAACTGCGCCTTCATGCGGTTGATCACCTTGATGACCAGAAACAGCGCCCAGGCGACGATGAGGAAGCTGATCAGCGAATTGATGAACAGGCCCCAGTTGATGGTGACGGCACCGGCGTCCTGCGCGGCGGCCGGGCTGGCATAGGGGCCGTCGCCCTTCAGCACCGTCATGATCGATGAGAAGTCGACGCCTCCGAGGGCCAGACCGATCGGCGGCATGATGATGTCGTTGACCAGCGAACTGACGATCGTGCCGAACGCGCCGCCGATGATGATGCCGACCGCCATATCGACGACGTTTCCCTTGACCGCGAATTCGCGAAACTCACTGAGCATGGACATCGACGATTCCCCTCCAGCCGTCCGCCCGGCGGCGCGCCGGAGGTCGCCCAGGCGGACGGACAGGGCCATGACAGGCGGCGCGCGCCCGCAGGCTAGCCGATTTGGCTGTGCTGTCGCCACCGGCAGCGTCAGGCGAACATCAGGTCCCGCACCATGTGGTCGATGCTGCCCAGCGCCGAAAGCGCGCGCTTCAACTCCTCGACACGGGTCCGGGAGAGCCGGCCCGGATCGACCCGGTTGCTCGGCGGCTGACCGCTGTCGATGTCGGCGATCTGCTGATCGAGCATGAGCTGGAGCAGCAGCGACTGGGTGTCGACCAGCCGCTCAAGGTCGGGTTCCGATCCTATGCCGAGGCTGACGAGGCCCTGGAGGCGGGCCCTTGTCGAGCGTTCGAGCACGTGATGACGGATGGACAGCAGCCTCGCATTGGCGACGATGGCGAAGAGGCCGCCCTTCTTCAGGTCGACCCTGCCGTTCTCCGTCTTCAGCCCTCCGAAGAAGGACAGCGGCGGCTGGAAGCCGCCCGCGGCTTCTGCCAGCAGCTTGGCGAAGTCCGCCGAGGCGCGGCCCTGCTCGTAGGCGTAGGTCCAGATCTCCCGCGCCATGCGGGCGTTGCCATAGACCGCCCTGAGGTCGAAGAAGATGTCGACGTTGAGCAGGTCCTGCGGCCGGGAGCGCCTGACCCATTCGGCGATGCGCCGACGCCACTCGCTGCTCGAGGCGCGCCATTCCGAGTTGCGGGCCATCACCCCGCCCTTGCAGTAGGGAACGCCCGCGGCGTGCAGGATGTCGGCGACGTGACCGCCGAACGCGGCAAACCAGTCGTCAACCGCTGCCGCGTCCGCCTCGTCCGGGTCTGCGTAAACGACCGCATTGTCCTGGTCTGCCGCCAGCAGGCTCTCGCCGCGCCCTCCCGATCCCAGCACCAGCAG
>JAEYRQ010000012.1 GCA_023435545.1 Pseudomonadota bacterium
ACAAAGTGGCGAGCCGCGCCGGCCTGACAGCCGGCATGGTGAACTTTCATTTCCAGTCCAAGCGGGAGCTGCTGCACGCCACCCTGGCGCGCATCGCCAGCGAATACCGCGAGGCCTGCGAGGCAGCGGTCGCTGCCGCCGGCACCTCTCCTGCCGCCGGGCTGATGGCGTTGGTGCGGGCGAGCTTCGATCCCCGCATCGCCAGCACCGAAAAGCTCGCCGTCTGGTATGCCTTCTGGGGCGAGAGCCGGGCGCTCGACGACTACATGTCGATCTGCGGCTCCTCGGACCAGGCCTTCTACGACTCGGCCCGCGAGCTGATCGCGGCGCTCGCCGCCGAATCGTCCGGCACCGTGCACGCGCGCGCCGCCGCGCTGGGGTTCTGCGGCATCATCGATGCGCTGTCGCAGGAAGCGCTGGTCCAGCGCGAGCGGTTCGACCGTGCGGAGGCGATCGAGACCTGCCGCCGCTACCTGGAGAACCTGTTCCCCGGCGCCTTCCGCGATCTCGAGGAGCCGCCAGCGCCGCAGCCTGCGGTCGACCTGAGCACCGAGGAGCAGGAGTACCTCGACCGGCTCACACTGCCGGCCTGGACCTACTGTGACGAGGACTTCACTGCCCGGGAGTTCGAGCGGCTGCACCTTCCCGCCTGGCAACTCGTCTGCCACGTCAGCGAGATGCCTGAGGCGGGCGACTACGTGACGCTGAACGTCCTGGGCAAGCGGGCCGTCGCGATCCGGGGCGAAGACGGCGAGATCCGCGCCTTCCACAATGTCTGCCGCCACCGGGGCCATCCGGTCGCGCAGGGACGCAGCGGCAACACCGGCGGCATCCTGCGCTGCCCCTATCACGCCTGGTGCTACGACAACCTGGGCGAACTCAAGGGCATCGCCGCCTCGCGCACCTTCCCGAAGCTCGACAGGAACACGCTCGGCCTGTTCCCGATCGAGAGCGAGGTGTTCCTCGGCTTCGTGTTCGTACGCTTCACTGCCGGCGGCCCTCCGGTTGCCGAGCGCTACGCGCCCTATCTGGAGGAACTCGCGTCCTACCGTATCGAAGAGATGCAGCCGATCGCCGACTACTGGGAAGGGCCGGTGGAGGCGGACTGGAAGAACGTCTGGGACAACTACCTGGAGGACTACCACTTCCCGACCGGGCATCCCGGCCTCTCCGCGCTGATGAGCAAGGACTATGACCGCGAGCCCGATTACCGGACCCGCACCATCCGCCTCAGCCACAGGCTGCGCGACACGGTCGAGGGGTCCTGGGCGACCCGCATGTATTCGAAGGTGCTGCCGCCATGCGACCACCTGCCCGAGGACCAGCGTCGGCGCTGGACCTATTTCTACTTGTTCCCTGCGGTGTCCTTGGAGGCCTACCCGGACCTCGTGGATGTCTTCCATATCGTCCCGCTCGGACCGGGCCGCTCGCTGCTGCGGTGGCGCGCCTATGGCCTGCCCGGAGCCGACCGGGCACTGCGCGCCGCGCAGTGGCTGAACCAGCGGATCAACTATGCCGTCCATGACGAGGACAACGATCTGGTCGAGGCGGTGCAGAAGAACCTTGCAACCGGTATCTACGAGCGCGGCGTGCTCTCCGACAAGGAGGTCAACGTCAAGGCGCTGCACGACTGGGTGCGCGAGGCGATGCCCGAGGCGCGGTAGCGGGAATTCACCCCGTCGTCATTCCGGCGAAATCACTGCCGTCATCCCGGCCGAAGAGCCGGGATCGGGCTGCCACAACGGCAGCGCCATGCCCTCCCGATCCCGGATAACGGCTGCGCCGTTTCCGGGATGACGCGGAAGGCGGACGCGCGGCGTTGGTCACCCTGCAGCCACCGCCTCCAACGCCGCGCGGGTTCGCAACATGTGCAGGCAGTCGAAGGTGAGGACGGTCTCGCCGTGCTGGTTGCGGGTTTCATGGCGCGTGGTCACGACGCCCCTGTCGGGCTTCGAGCGTGAGGGCTTGACCGCCGTCACCTCCAGCCACGATGTCAGCGTGTCGCCCGGAAACACCGGCTTCACCCAGCGGATTTCGTCCATGCCCGGGGAACCGATGATCGCGCGCGGAAACAGCGAGAGATCGAAGAACAGCCGCATCGACAGGTTGAGCGTGTGCAGGCCCGAGGCGATCAGCCCGCCGAAGGCCGAGGACTTCGCCGCCTCCGGATCGAGGTGGAAGTACTGGGGGTCGAACTGCCACGCGAAGGCGATGATATCGGTCTCGCTGACGGTGACGGCGCCGGTGTCGAAGCGCAGGCCGGGCTCGAGGTCATCGAGGCAGAAATCGGGGCGCGTGGTCATGGCGTCTCCTTCGCTGACGACGGGGTCATGCAACGGCCACCGCACCCCGTCAATCCGCGCATGCCACCGATCTCGAATCGGCGTTTGACTGTCTGGCGCAAATCGCGAGGGTAGTGCCCGCAGCCGCTCGGGCGAGCGGCGGCGGGGTGCGAAAGGTCGCGGTCCGCTCCCGGTACCGGGTTCAACAGGGGCAGGCTGGTCGCCGATGGGCCGCAATCTGGACGTCGTCCTGACCGCGATCGCGCCCGCGGTATGGGGAAGCACCTTTCTGGTGACGACGGAATTCCTGCCGCAGGGATATCCGCTGACGGTTTCGCTGCTGAGAGCGCTTCCGGCGGGCCTGCTCCTGCTCCTCGTAGTGCGGCAGTTGCCGACCGGTATCTGGTGGGGACGCACGTTCCTGCTCGGTGCGCTCAACTTCTCGTTCTTCTGGTGGATGCTGTTCATCGCCGCCTACAGGCTGCCCGGAGGCGTCGCCGCGACGGTCGCCGCACTGCAGCCGCTGATCGTCATCGTGATGGCGCGGCTCTTGCTCGGCGTCCGGATCCGGACGACGGCCGTGGTCGCCGCGGTCGCGGGTCTGACGGGTGTGGCGCTGCTCATCCTGACGCCGACCGAGGCTCTCGATCCGGTAGGCATCGCAGCGGCGCTGGCCGGAGCCCTGTCGATGGCTGCCGGAACGGTGCTGACCCGTCGCTGGCAGCCGCCGGTATCGCTGCTGACCTTCACCGCCTGGCAGCTTACGGCCGGAGGCACCCTGCTGCTGCCGGTGGCCTTCCTTCTGGAGCCGGCACTGCCGCCGCTGACCGCGGCCAACATCTCCGGCCTGATCTATCTGGGACTGATCGGCGCCGCGCTGACCTATCTGCTGTGGTTTCGCGGCATCGCACGGCTCGACCCGACCTATGTGTCGCCGCTTGCCCTGCTCAGTCCCGTGGTCGCCGTGCTGCTCGGCTGGATCCTGCTGAGCCAGAGCCTCAGCGTGTGGCAAAGCATCGGAATCCTGGTGGTGTTCGCCAGCGTCTGGCTCAGCCAGCGGCGGCCTGGCGTCGCCCCGGCCTGAGTCGGCCTACTCGGCCGCCTCGCGCAGGATCTGCCGTCCGGGCCAGGCCTTCGCCGCGGTGCGGGCATACTGCGGTGGCAGCGCGATATTGGCGCCGAGCGCCTCCGCGGCGCGCCAGCCCCAGCGCGGATCGAACAGCATCGCCCGGCCGATGGCGACCATGTCGGCCTTCCCCTCGGCCAGGATTGCATTCGCCTGCTGCGGCTCGACGATCAGCCCGACCGCGCGGGTCGAAATCCCGGTCTCCGCCTTCACCTTCGCCGCGAACGGCACCTGGTAGCCGGGCGAGACCGGCACGCGGATGGTGGTGGTGATGCCGCCGGAGGAGACGCAGACATAGTCGAGCCCGATCTCCCGCAGCCGACGTACCAGCCTGACGGCATCCTCCGGCGTGATGCCCTCGTCCGACCAGTCGCTGCCGGTGATGCGGGCGCCGAGCGCGATGCCCGGACCGACCGCGTCGCGCACGGCCTTGGCGACCGAGAGCGGGAAGGCCATGCGACGATCTGTATCGCCGCCCCAGTCGTCGTCGCGTTGGTTGGCGATCGGCGACAGGAAGGTGTGCATCAGGTAGCCGTGCGCCATGTGCAGTTCGATCGTGTCGAAGCCGATGCGCTCGGCGCGCCGGGCAGCCTGTACGAAGGCCTCGCGGATGCGGGCGATCCCCGCCTCGTCGAGAGGTTCGGGAACGTGCCAGCCCGGTCCGATCGGCAGGGGCGAGGCGGCATAGGTCTGCCACGGGTCCTCGCCGTCACCCAGCGCGTTTCCGCCCTCCCAGGGCCGCTGCGAGGAGGCCTTGCGGCCGGCATGGGCGATCTGGACGCCGAACTTCGGGCCCGGCAGCGCCACCGAGCGGGCGGCGGCGAGAGCCCTGCCGAGCGCATACTCGTTCGCGTCCGAATAGAGGCCGACGCAGCCATGGGTGATGCGGCCGAGCCGCTCGACAGCGGTCGCCTCCACCACCACCAGCCCCGCCCCCGACATCGCCATCGTCATCAGGTGCTGTAGGTGCCAGTCGTTGGCCGAGCCGTCGTCGGCGGAGTACTGGCACATCGGCGGAACCACGATCCGGTTCGGCAGGGTGACGGGACCGACATCGAGTTCGGAGAACAGCAGGGACATGGATTGCCTCGGGCGGGGGAGATGAACGGAACAGGTGGCGATATAGGCTTCGCGCCCGGTCAGGCCAGACCGCGCTTTTCCAGCAGGGCCTCGGGAGAGGGCGGGCGGCCGCGGAAGGCGCGGTAGGCGTCCTCCGGGTCGTCGCGGAAGCCGGCGGCGTAGATGTGGTCGCGCAGGCGGCGGGCGGTCTCCGGATCGAACACGTCACCGGCCTCCTCGAAGGCGCGGAACCCGTCAGCGTCCAGCACCTCCGACCACATGTAGCTGTAGTACCCGGCCGCGTAGCCGTCGCCGGAGAAGATGTGGGCGAAGTGCGGCGGGCGGTGGCGCATCACGATCGCCTTCGGCATGCCGATCCGCTCCAGGCTCTCGCGCTCGAAGCGGGTGACATCGAGATCGTCCGCGCTGTCGAGCAGGTGGAAATCCATGTCGACCAGCGCCGCGGAGACGTACTCCACCGTGGCGAAGCCCTGGTTGAAGTTGCGGGCGGCGATCAGCCGCTCGAGCATTTCGGCCGGCATCGGCTCGCCGGTGCGGTAGTGCACGGCGAACCGCTCCAGGATCTCCGGGCGCTCCAGCCAGTGCTCATACAACTGCGAGGGGAACTCGACGAAGTCGCGCGAGACGCCGGTGCCTGCCAGCAGCGGATAGGTGACGTCCGACATCAGCCCGTGCAGCCCGTGCCCGAACTCGTGGAACAGGGTGCGGGCATCGTCGAAGGAGAGCAGCGTCGGCTGTCCGGCGGAGGCCTTGGCGAAGTTCATCACGTTGACGATGATCGGCCTTATGTCGCCGGCGAGCTTCTCCTGGCCGCGGAAGCCGCTCATCCAGGCGCCGCTTCGCTTCGAGGGGCGGGCGAAGTAGTCGCCTAGGAACAGGCCGACATGACGGCCGGCGGCGTCGCTCACCTCCCAGATGCGCACGTCCGGATGGTAGCGGGGCAGGTCGGTGCGCTCGGTGAAGCTCAGGCCGAACAGCCGGTTGGCAGTGTGGAACGCCGCCTCGATCACCTTGTCGAGCTGCAGGTACGGCTTCAGCCGGCCCTCGTCGAGATCGAACTCGGCGGAGCGGACCTTCTCGGCGTAGTAGCGCCAGTCCCAGGCCTCGATCTCGAAATTGCCGCCCTCGGCGGTGGCGAGCGCCTGCAGCCGTGCCTGCTCGGCCTCGGCGCGAGCC
>JAEYRQ010000062.1 GCA_023435545.1 Pseudomonadota bacterium
GTCGGGATCACCCGACTTCGCGGCGGCCGTCCGGGATGACGCGGGGTTGGTGCAAGCTCGACTACTGCGAGCTCACTTCTGCAGTTCGGTCCAGATCGCCGTGTACATCGCCTGCACGTCCGGCGGGCAGGTCATGTTGAAGCGGCCTGCATCGCCGAACTCCTCGGGGATGTTGACCTCCGGCGCGGTGCGCATGTCCTCCGGCATGAACTTCTCGGATCCCTTGATGCCGTTGGCGTAGCGGGCGAAGGCGGAAATCATCGCCGCGTTCTCGGGATCCATGATGAAGTTCAGGAACAGCTTGGCGTTCTCGACGTTCTTGGCGTCCTTCAGCACGGCCGCCGAATCCATCCACAGGATATAGCCTTCCTTCGGATAGCCGTAGACGACGTCCGGGTTGTTCAGGCGGGCGCGGAAGGTCGACCCGTTCCAGTTGACCGAGGCCATGACGTCGGCGCTGGCAAG
This sequence comes from Pseudomonadota bacterium, assembly GCA_023435545.1. GTDB lineage: Bacteria > Pseudomonadota > Alphaproteobacteria > Rhizobiales > Tepidamorphaceae > Tepidamorphus. The sequence goes on from JAEYRQ010000062.1 coordinate 466, forward strand.
TTTCTCGGTCATGCCGTAGTCCATCGACAGCCACTTCGGCTTCGCCTCCATCAGCTTGTCGCGGACCTTGCGAAGCACCTCGCGGTCGGATTCGCAGGGCTCGCCGCCCATGTAGTAGATCGCGAGGTGCATGACGTCGATCATCTCGGGCACGACGTTGACCTTGCCGACCAGTTCCTCGGGCGGGTCCATGAAGATCGCGGAGGTGTTTGGATCGCCGCTGTAGGCCTTGGTGTTGACGGCGACACCCGTCGTGCCCCACTGCCACGGCACGGTGTAGCGGCGGCCCTTGTCCCATTCGACGTCGATCCACTGCGGATCGACGTTCTTGAAGTTCTCCATCTCGTCGGGCCGCACCTCCAGCAGCAGGCCCTCCCCGATCCAGACGGGGACGTAGGAATGCGAGGGCACAACGATGTCGTAGCCGTGCCCGCCGGCCTTGATCTTGGCGAGCGCGGTGTCGTTCGAATCGTAGTCTGTGACCGTCACCTTGACGTCGTAGGCGTCCTCGAACTTCTTGATCAGCTCGGGGCTGGTGTAGTTGCCCCAGTTGAAGATGTTGAGTTCGCCGGCCGCCGAGGCGAGACCGGTCGAGGCGATCAGGCTTGCCGCCGCCAGTCCGGTCGCTGTTGTCCACCTCATGTCAGGTCCTCCGTTGTGGTTGGCCCCGTTCAGGGGCAAGGCTACTTCCGTTTCCGGCTCAGCAGGAAGAATACCGTCACCAGCGTCACCGAGATCCCGAGGAACACTGTGGCGATGGCGTTCATCTCCGGCGAGATCGCACGCCGGAACTGGCCGAGCATGTAGGTGGGCAGGGTATCCTGCCCCCCCGATTTCACCAATTCGGTAATCACCACGTCGTCAAGCGAGATCACGAAGGCGAGCATCAGCCCCGCCAGGATGCCCGGCAGCATCAGCGGCAGCGTGACGCGCCGGAACGTCATCCAGGGCGTCGCGTAGAGATCGGCCGCCGCCGTCTCCAGCGTCAGGTCCATGTTCTCCAGGCGCGCGCGGATCGGCAGATAGGCGAACGGGATGCAGAAGGCGGTATGGGCAAGGATCAGGTAGCCCAGCCCCGTATAGCCCGTCGCCACCTTGATCATTGCGAAGAAGATCAGCAGCGCCACGCCGGTGACGATCTCCGGCACCATCAGCGGCTGGTTGATCATCGCGTAGACCGCGGTCAACCCGCGGTAGGGCTTGGTCCGTGTCGTCGCCAGCGCCGCCATGGTGGCGAGGACCGTCGCCGAGCTGGAAGCGATCGACGCGATGATGAAGGATCGGATCGAGGCGTCCTTGACCTGCTGGTTCCGCCAGGCGGCCTCGTACCAGCGCCAGGAGAAACCCTCCCAGACCGCGATCGAGGTCCCGGAATTGAAGGAGTAGATCACTAGGATGAGGATCGGCGCATAGAGCATCAGGAAGCAGAGCGTCGCGATCGCGGTGAATCCCGTCTGATGCTTCGTCGAGAATGGCCGGCCTGCCCGCGCTGCCACGTCAGCCATGGCCCGCCCCCTGCCGCGAGGCGTTGCGCACATAGGCAAGCAGCGCCACCATGACGATGACGAGCAGCGTCATCGACAGCGCCGCGCCCAGCGGCCAGTTGCGGCCCTGTCCGAACTGCAGCTCGATCAGGTTGCCGAGCATCAGGTTCTTGCCGCCGCCCAGCACGCGCGGCGTCACGTAAGCGCCGAGCGAGGGCACGAACACCAGGATCGAGCCGGCGATGATGCCCGGCTTGACCAGCGGGATGATCACACGCTTCAGCGCCTGGTAGCGCGTCGCGTAGAGATCGTAGGCCGCCTCCACCAGTCGGAAGTCCAGCTTCTCCATCGAGGCGTAGAGCGGCAGCACCATCAGCGGCAGGAATACGTAGGTCATGCCGAGCATGATGGCGAAGTCGGTGTAGAGCATCTGGATCGGGGTGGAGATCACGCCGAGCGAGATCAGCAGTGTGTTGATCGCGCCTTCATTGCGGATCACCTCCATGATCGCGAAGGTGCGGATCAGCAGGTTCGTCCAGAACGGGATGGTGATCAGGAACAGCCAGATCCCCCGATAGCGCACCGGCCGCGTGGCGATGAAATAGGCTGTCGGAAACCCCAGGATCAGGCAGGTCAGCGTCGTCAGGATCGACAGCCGAACCGATCGCCAGAGCACCGACAGATGTGCGTCGGCCAAACCCAGCGTGTCGTCGAAGATGTCGCGCCGGAAGACGACGCTGAACCACGCGTCCGTCGAGAACTCCCAGACGACTCCGCCATAGGCGCCGGGCTTCAGGAACGAATAGACCAGCACGATCAGCAGCGGCCCGGATGCGGCGACCGTCAGCACGATGAGCGCCGGCAGACTGAGCAACCACTTGGCCCGCATCGAGCGTCGCTCCGCGACTTCCAGTGCACTCCGGCCCGGTACCACCGCGCCGAAGGGCGGCGCCTCGGACTTCAGCGGAGTGTCCGGCGCCGTCATTTCAGTCCCTCAGCATCTGGATCGCGCCGGGCGCGAGCTCGATGCCGACGCGGTCGCCGGTGGGGAAGGCGTCCGCCGCGCCGCGCGCATTCTGCATCCGTACGGTGAAGGCGCCGCCTCGCTCGAGCCTGATGTGATAGTGGGTGTCGGTGCCGAAATAGACGACGTTCTCGAGGTCCCCGACGAGCGGAACGCCTTCGGAGGCCGGCACCAGCCGGGCATGCTCGGGTCGCACGACGATCGTCGCCCGGCCGTTGCCGGTATAGCCCGCGGGTAGGTCGGCCTCGGCCTCGATGCCCGACGGCAGGCGCAGCCGCGCCCGGCCACCCGAGGTGCCGAGCACATCGACCTCGATCAGGTTGGTGTCGCCGATGAAATTCGCGACGAACCGTTCGGCCGGATGCTCGTAGATCTCGCGCGGCTAGCCGACCTGCAGGATGCGGCCCTCGCTCATGACCGCGATCCGGTCGGACATCGTCAGCGCCTCCTCCTGGTCGTGCGTGACGAAGACGAAGGTGATGCCGGTCTCGTTCTGCAGGCGCTTCAGTTCGAGCTGCATCTCCTTCCTGAGTTTCAGATCGAGGGCCGACAGCGGCTCGTCGAGCAGCAGCACCTTGGGGTGCGGAGCGAGCGCCCGGGCGAGCGCCACGCGCTGCTGCTGGCCGCCGGAGATCTGCGCGGTCTGGCGATCCTTCAGTGCCTCCATGCGGACGAGCTTCAGCATCGCGTCGACCGCCCGCGCCACCTCCGCCTTCGGCTTGCCCAGCATCTCCAGGCCGAAGCCGATATTGCCGGCGACCGTCATGTGCGGGAACAGCGCGTAGTTCTGGAAGACGGTGTTGACCGGACGCCTGTAGGGCGGAAGGAAGGAGATGTCCTCCCCGCCGAGCAGGATCGTCCCGCGGGTGGGATGATCGAAGCCGGCGATCAGCCGCAGCAGCGTCGTCTTGCCGCAACCCGACGGGCCGAGCAGGGTGAAGAACTCGTTCTGCCGGATCTCAACGCTGACGTCGTCGAGCGCGACGACCCAATCCGGTTCGACGCCGAACGCCTTGGTGACGCCCCGCACTTCGATTGCGGCTTTCGCCAAGCGACCGTCCCCCTCTTGTTGTGTGCGGTCGCAAAAATGCTATCACGCGAGGCCCGTCGCGCAAGTCCCGTCCCGCAATCGGGTGGAAAAACAAGGGCGACCGGTCGGGAGTGCGGCCGCCATCGTGTGATCACGACCGACCTCGCCGGCTGTCCCGCGACTTGGGTGGACGGCCCGGCTAGTATTCCCACTCGACGTTGACGCCGACACTCGACGAGCCGTCCGCGCCGACCGAGCCACGCGCCCTGATGTTGCGCGTGAGGTCGATGTCGACGGTGACGCGGCTCGACTCCGGTCGTACGCCCTGTGTGACGCCGACATAGATGTTGTCGTTGATATAGCGGCCGATGCCGAGCGCCGGGGCGTCGCCCGCGGTGGTGAGTTGCAGCACGTCGAGACCGAGCTTCTGGCGGATGTTGTCGACCATGCCGCCGCTCCCGCTCATCAGGCCGGCCATCTGCGCGGCGGCCTGGGCGAGCTGGATCGCCTCGCCCGGCGACAGCGAACCGGTCGCCTTGTCGAACAGGATCCGCGACAGGATTTCGTCCTGCGGCAGATCCGGCGATGAGGACAGCGCGAAGATCGGCCGCGAGGCGGTTCCCGTCACCGATATCTGTGCGGTGACGCTGGAGGTCTGCGTCTGCGCGACGAAGTCCAGCACCGGGTCGATCCGATCGCCACCGGAGAAGGTCACGCGGCCGCGGCTGAGGGTGAGCCGCTGCGACAAGACGTTGATCTCGCCCCGCCTCAGTTCGAATGCGCCGATGACGATCGGCGCTGCCGTGGTGCCCCGCACCGTCACCTCGCCGCCGAGCTGTGCATCGATGCCCTGGCCGCGCACGAAGATGCGGTTGGTGGTGGTCACCGTCATGTCTACGCTCGCAACGACCCCGCCGGAGGATGCGCGGCGTCGCTCCGCTTCGTCGGCCGCGAGCTGCGCGGCGACTGACGCCGGCGCGTTGACGTGCTCGACCGGGATCGGCGTCACCGAGTGTGGCAGGCGGTCGGGCAGGGTGATGTCCATCCGCCGGATCGTCACGGTGCCGGCGAGCGCGGGGCGCGTCGCCACCGGCCCGGTCAGCGACAGCGAGGCGTCGACGGTCAGATCGACGATGTCGCTCGAGACGACCTCGGCATCATTCGCCGTGATGCGGATGTCGGCGGGAAAGCCCGCCGCCGCGTCGAGCCGCACATTTCCGGAGCCGGTCACCGTGCCGCCGTTGCGGGCGCGGGCCGAGAAGCGGGTGATCTCGATCGCCCGGGTGCCGCCGCGCGCCTCGAGCGCGATCTGGTCGAAGGAGACGCCGTTCAGCGGACTGACATAGGTGCCGCCGGCGAGCCGGATCGTGCCGTTGGCATCGGGCGCGTCGGCGCGGCCGGTAATGCGCATGTCGATGTCGATCGGGCCGGAGACGCGATCGCCGGAGGCGGCCAGCATGTCGTTGAGGATGGCGAGGTCGACGCGTCCGCGTGCGGTGAGGTCGAGCGCGCCGGTGCCTGACAGAGGGGCGGTGCCGGTGACGTTCAGCGCTGCGCCGCCGGGACCGGTGATGCGCGCGTCGAGACTGGACCGGTCGCCCTGCAACTCGCCGCTGGCCGCGATGTCGATCCCTGCGAATCCCGCCTCGCGCATCGCCGGGAGCACAAGGCGCGAAACATCCGCCCGATAGGAGCCGCGGGGTGCCGCCGGCGTACCCGTCAGCCGTGCCTGGCCCGACAGCGTGCCGCCGATGCCCGAACCCGCCACCGCGATGTCGGCGAGCGCCAGCGGCAGCGAGCGTGCCGCGACCGAGAGATCGAGCGCATCGCCCACACGCCCGTCAATCTCGAGGCTCCCGCCCCCGGTGTTGAGCGTCAGGCGGGACAGCGAGACGGTTCCGCCGGAGATCCTGATTGTCGAGGGAGCGGCGAGCGTAGCAGTTTGCCCGCCCCCTGAAAGCGTCAGCGAGCGCAGGGCGATGTCGGTGTCTCCGCCGTCGAGCCCCACGCCTGCCGCTGCCTGCAGCCGGGCGCCGAGTCCGGTGGCGTCGATGGTCACGTCGTTCTGCGTGGTGCCGCCGCGCGCGGTTGCCGTGATCCGTTCAATCGGGTTGCCGCCGACGTCGAGCGCGCGCGCATCGAGGGCGGCGTCGATGGCGAGCCGCCCGGCGGGATCGCGCAGTGTCGCGTCGAGGCTCGCCGAGGAGACGGTGAGGTCGAACGCCTCGACGCCGCGCGCCTGCGCCGCCGCGCGGACCACCTGCACGCCGTTCTCCACCGCAAGGTCCAGCGTAGCGTCCAGCGTTCCGCGCATCTCGGTCAGCGCCAGCGTCGACAGATCGGACAGATCCGAAGCCTTGATTTCGAGGCGTCCGGTGCCGTTCGCCTCGCCGTCGAAGGCGAGGTTACCGGCGACGCGGACCGAGCCGATGACGATGTCGAGACCCTGCACCGCGAGGCCGGCAAGACCCTGCGCTCCCTCGGGGGCGGACAGACGTCCCTGGCCGCTGACCTGGCGCCCGTCGAGACGGCCGGACAGCGACAGCGTGCCCGCCGGGGCGCCGGTGACGTTCTGCGCCGAGACGGCGAGCCTCAGGTCTTCGATCGGGCGGCCCATCGCGGTCGCCTCGTCGATCGCCGCAACCAGGTCGACCGCGAGATCCTCCAGCGAGCCGCCGAGGGTGGCCTCGACCTCGGCGGCGCCGGAGACATCCTCGTGCAGGCGGGCGAGATCGGGCAGACGGATTGCAGCGACCACGTCGGCCCGGCTCGCGTCCGCACTGCCGTTCGCGGTCACCGACAACGCCTCGCCGACGACCCTAAGGTGGTCGAAGGCGAAGCTGCCGTCCGCGTCGCGCCGGACCCCGCCGTTGAGGGCGACGGTGCGGCCCAGCGCGCCGTCCAGCGCGGGGATTCCGGTGCGCAGGCCTTCGATGCCACCATCGATCTGAAGGGCAAGCGCGCTGCCGTCGAAGCGGGCGCGCGCGTCCGCCTCCAGACCGACGCGTCCGGCAAGGTCCATTCCGGCGAGGCCTGCCAGCGCCGACAGGTCGAGGTCGTGAGTGGCGATGCGGCCGTCGAGTCCGAACTCGTCCGCCACGCCGGTCCAGACGATCTCGCCCGCGTCCGCGATCAGTCGCGCAGGTTCGGCGGTGAGCCTGCCGGCGGGGGTCAGGCTGCCGGTTAGGACCAGGCGGATCGTCTCACCTGCGGCGGCGCCCAGACTGCGGTCGGCAGCGACCACGCCACCCGCCCGCATGTCGAGGCTGAGCGGGATCGGCCGGTCCCGGTCCGCGACCGGGCCGGTGGGCGTCAGGCCGAGCGCGATGCTGAGATCGGCGATGCGGTTGCCGTCGATCTCCAGCGCCTCGCCGTCGAGGTTCAGCGCGATGCGCGGTTCCGACAGCGAACCGTCTATGGTCCCGACCGCCTCGATGCCGGCCCATGACGCCTGCATCGGGAGGATCACCGCAAAGCGCCCGGCCTCGCCGAGCACGGCGTCGTAGCTCAGTGCCAGGGCGCCGGTCTCGGGCACTACCTCGCCCCGGACGGAGACGATTCCGGCCGCGGTCATCACATCGAGGCGGTCGATCGTCACCGGGCCGTCGTCGGCGAAGCGCGCGCGGGCGGCAAGCGTAGAGCGGCCAGCGGCAAGCGGGGCATAGGCGAGGTCGACCAGCCCGGAGGCATCCGCTTCCAGGTCCGCCGAGAGCAGCAGGCCGTCCGCGTCGCGGGCGATTGCCGCTGTCCCGGAGGCGGTGCCGCGGTCGCCCGCGACGAGATCGAGGGTCGCCCGCCAATCGTCGATCGGGCCGGAGCCGCGGGCGGTGAACCGCACCGGCGGCAGGCCGGCCATGCCCGTCAGCCGCGAGACCAGCCCGCCGGCCGGCTCCTCCACCGTCAGGTCGAGGCCGAGACGGCGTGACTCGGGGCTGTAAGCGACGACCGTCTCGACCCGGCCCGGCGTGCCGTCGATCCGCTTGGCGCTGAGGTCGAGACTCAGTCCCTCGCTCGGTGCCCCGAGACGTGCCTCACCCTCGATCGCGACGGCGGCCGGGATGCCAAGCACCGGCTCATCCAGCGCCAGCCGGACGACCTCCAGCCGGTCCAATTCGATCTCGAACGGCAGCACGGGCAGGCCGCCGCCGCTGTCGTCCTCGCCGCCGGCCGGCAAACGCGCGATCTCGACGTCGCCGATCTCGACCGCCTCGATCGACAGGACCCCGGATACGAGCGCAAAGGGCCGCCAGGCCAGCCGTGCCCTATCGACCGCGAGCCAGGCGCCGTCCGTATCCGACATGGTCACGTCGAATACGGTCATGTCGAAGGGGATGCGCCCTTCCAGCCGCCCGATCGCCAGGACCTGGTCCTCGCTCGAGGCGAAATGTTCGACCAGCGAGACGACCAGCGCCCGGCCCGGCCCGGTCTGGGCGAACGCCAGCAGACCTCCGATGATGACCAACGGGGCGAGCAGGATCGCCGAAACCAGTCCGGCTATGCGTTTCGCTCTGCGCAAAGCGATGTCGTCCTCAACTGGTCCGGCTCAGAACGACTGTCCGAGCCCCACATAGACCGCCAGGCTTGGGTCGTAAGGCCCTTTCTCCAGCGGAACCGCGACGTCGAGCCTGATCGGTCCGATGGCGGTGTAGTAGCGCAGGCCCAGACCCGCGCCGAATTTGAAGTCCTGGCCGAAATCCGGCGTCGAGGAGGCGAAGGCGCCGCCCATGTCGAGGAATGGGACGATGCCGATGGTGTCGGTCACCTTCATCCGCATCTCGACCGAGGCCTCGAATAGGCTCTTGCCGCCGACGATCTGGCCGTTCGGCAGTCGCGGGCTGACGCCCTGGTACTCGTAGCCGCGGATGGAGCCGCCGCCACCGGCGTAGAACCTACGATCCGCCGGAATGATGGCGACGTTCGGGCCATCGATCGTGCCGGCGGCCACGCGCCCCGCTAGGATGAAGCGCTTCGCCTCGTCGATCGCGTGATAGGCCGACACCGCGCCCTTTGCGATGGTCATGCCAACCGTCGAGCCGAGAAACTCAGGGAACGGCTCGACCTGCGCCGTTGCGCGGATGCCCTCGGAGGGGTCGAGCTTGTTGTCGGTGGAGTCGTAGGAAAGGCTGACCGGAATGCCGACGAGTGTGTAATCGCGGGTACCGAAGGCGTCGGTGATGCGCGAGCGCTCGAACTCGGCACCGATCCGGCCTTCGAGCTTGTCGGTGAATCGCCGCCGCCACGCGATCTGGCCGCCGACGCCCCGACTCTCATAGGCCTCCGGCACCTCGCGGAACGCGCGCGCCTCGACCAGCAGGTCGTCGTTGTGCTGGTAGATTCCCGGTTTCTCGAAATTTGCCCTGGCGATGTACTGGAGGTCGCTGATCGAGTTCGAGAACAGCCGCGAGACCTCGGCCTCGATCCTCAGCGTCTCCGCCCGGCCGAACAGGTTGCGGTGTCCCCAGTAGCCGCTGACCGTGCCGCCCTCGGTGGTCGAATAGGCCGCGCCAAGCCCGACGAAGCGCATCTTGCGCTCCTCGACCTCGATGAAGATCGGGATCTGGCCGTCCGGGCCGATCTCCTCGCTCTCGACGATGCGCACCGACTGGAACACCTCCAGACGGTTCATCTCGTCGCGGATGCGGGCGATCTCCGCACGCGAATAGGGCGTGCCGGGCACGACGCCGGCCTGCCGGGCGATGAAGTCGGCATCGACCTCGCTGGCGCCGCGCACCGCTACCGGCCCCATCACCGCATAACGCCCCGGCGCGAGGTAGTAGGTGAGGTCCAGCGTGCCGGTTGCGTGGTCGGCGACCGCGTCGCGCTGCGGCACCGCCGCGAACGGATAGCCGAGATCCTGCATTGCATCGACCAGCCGCGCCTCGGCCTCAAGCACCAGGTTGGCCCGCGCCGGCTCGCCGGGCCGGATGCCGAGAGTGGACGGATCGATCGGGAGCGGCGCCGGCGGTCTGCCCGTTGCCGCGTCCGCCAGTACGATCGGACCGAACACGAACTGCCGGCCAGGCTCGATCCGCGCGGTCACCGGCACAGGTCCACGCAACGCTGCCGCTGCAGCCGCATCCACCGCTCGCTGCTCGGTGGCGGGAATCCCGGCGACGCGGATGTCGATCAGCGCGCCGTAATAGCCGTTGGCGAACAGGGCCGCCTGGAACCGCTGGATATCGGCGGCGGCCCGCCGCACCAGACCGACCGGGCCCGCGGGGGGATCCTCGCTCAGCGCTCTCAGGTTGGAGGTGTCCTCGATATCGCGCGTCAGCGCCTCGTCGCCGCCGGGAACGTCGATCGTCAGGGTATAGGGAATACCCGCCGAGGTGCCGGCGGAGGGTGTCTGATCGTCCGGTGCCTGCGCACGTGCGCGCGTGCTGGCAGACGGCACAAACACAAGCGCCGCGGCCGCTACGAGCGCGACCACGGTGGTCCTGAACCCGAACCGTCGTCGGGCGCGGCGGTTATTCCGTATCGCGCCGAAAGTCGAAGACACCCCTGTACTCGATCGGTTGGCGAGCCCCCGCGGAGGCCACGATATGTTACTACACGCCAACGGCGCACAAGACGAGACCGGGTTCTGCACCGAACCGGCCGCGGCGACGCTGCGCCTGGCGACAGAATAGCCCGGTAAGGTTACGGGTGTCTTGCCGCGCCGGAGCGCGTCTCACACCAGCCGTCGCGCTGTGAAGTCGGACGGCGGTTCCCCC
>JAEYRQ010000163.1 GCA_023435545.1 Pseudomonadota bacterium
CGGCCGGCAGCAAGAACTGGGCGGAGGCCGTGTACAACTACAAATGGACGCCGCAGACCGACCCGTTCGGAGTGGTCCACGAGACGATCGACTATCCGGGCGTGCCGGTGGATCTGTCGACCGTCAGCCGCAACTACGATGTGCTCAAGGGTGTGCGCGTACCGATCCGGCCGCATTTCGGCACGCTGGGCGTCGCACCGGCCGAGGCCGATTTCGTCGACACCATCCCGCCGAGCTACACCGGCGGCAACATCGACAACTGGCGCATCGGCAAGGGCGCGACGATGTACTATCCGGTCGCGGTCGAGGGTGCGCTGCTGTCGGTCGGTGATCCGCACGCCTCGCAGGGCGACAGCGAACTGTGCGGCACCGCGATCGAGTGTTCGCTGACGGGCACCTTCCAGCTTATCCTGCACAAGAAGGCGGACCTGGCGGGCACGCCGCTGGAGGAGCTGAACTACCCGATGCTGGAGACCCAGACCGAGTGGGTGGTGCACGGCTTCAGCCTGGCCAACTATCTGGCCGAGCTCGGCCCCGATGCCCAGAGCGAGATCTACTCCAAGTCGTCGGTCGATCTCGCCCTGCAGGACGCCTTCAAGAAGATGCGGCACTTCCTCATGACGACGAAGGGCCTGACCGAGGACGAGGCGATCTCGCTGATGTCGATCGGCGTGGATTTCGGCGTCACCCAGGTCGTCGACGGAAACTGGGGCGTGCACGGCATCGTCAAGAAGGATCTCTTCTCCGGACGCGCCTAGCCGATCTCCGTGCCGCCTTCCGACCGGAGGGCGGCACGTCCCCGTTGCACGTCGAGGCCAGCATCCGCCGCCCCGGTATGTCCTGCTAGTCGGCGCCGACGGCCGGCAGCCGCACCGGCCTGGGCGGCGCCAGCACGTCCTCGGCCAGCGGCTCCAGCCGGGCCTGTGCGACGAACTCCTCGTACATCCGGCACAGGTTGGCCCGCAGGTGGTTGCGGACGACGACGAAATCCTCGCCGCGCAGCGTGTGGTGGATCGGCATTAGGTCGAACATCGCCCGCGCCGTCGTGAGCGGGATGTCCTTCACCTTCTTGGGCGGTGCGAGTTGGATCTCGGCGAGGCGCTTGCGGAACACCTCCTCGTGCTCGACCCAGAAGGTCGACGGCTCGTCGGGCGGCACCGGATAGCGGTGGATGACGTTGATGCCGATCTCGATCATCCGGTCGAGCAGTTCCGCCTCTCGCCCCGCCGCGTGCGGCCTGAGCACGCCCTCGACCATCTCGACGATGTTGGCGAGCGCGATCGGATAGCCATTCCAACGGGCGACGTCGACCGCGTCCCTGAAGCTCTTTTCCTTGAACAGCTTCTCCCAGAACACGCCGGCGCGGGCGCGCGAGTACTCGAACACGCACTTCTGCACGAGGAAGGAGGCGTTCGCGTCCAGATAGTCCTCGAGACCACCGACGTCGGTGATCGGCGGGGGACGGCGGAAGAGATCCAGGATCCCCAAAATTCGACCTCCCTGTCTTCACCGGTTTTGCGTGTAGAATGGCCCAAGCGCGGGCGCCGCGCCAGTGGCCGCTCCTTAGCCGTTAGGCCAAGCCCTGGCGAACGAGAGCGGCCCGCGGGAGGGGAACGTGCAGGGCTGGCTGGTCGTCGCCACCGGCGTACTCTACATCGCATTCCTGTTCGCCGTAGCCAGCTACGGCGACCGGCTCGCCATGGGCGGGCGCTGGCGCGCGGCGCGGCCGCTGATCTACGCCATGTCGCTCAGCGTCTACTGCACCTCCTGGACCTTCTTCGGCTCCGTCGGGCTGTCGGCGAGGACCGGTTACGACTTCCTGCCGGTCTATATAGGCGCCGGCCTGATGATCGGCCTCGGCTTCCCGATCGTGCTCAGGATCGTCAGGCTGGCCAAGGACCAGAACATCACCTCGATCGCCGACTTCATCGCCTCGCGCTACGGCAAGAGCCAGCAGGTGGGCGCGGTGGTGACGCTGATCGCGGTGATCGGGACGCTGCCCTACATCGCGCTGCAGCTCAAGGCGATCTCGACCTCGGTTGCGACCATGGTCGGCTACCTACAGTACGACGGCACCTTCACCAACGCGCCGATCCTGGCGGATTCCGCACTGTTCGTCGCGCTGGCGCTCGCCGCCTTCGCCATCCTGTTCGGCACGCGCCATATCGACGCCACCGAGCATCAGGACGGGATGATGCTGGCGATCGCCACCGAATCGATCGTCAAGCTGGGCGCCTTCCTGGTCGTCGGGGTGTTCGTCACCTTCGTCATGTTCGACGGGCCGACCGAACTCTTCGCCAAGGCCGCCGCCGCCGGCGACGTCCTGTCCCGGTTCAGCCAGGAGATGCATGGCGGCACATGGGTGACGATCACCGGGCTCAGCCTGATGGCGATCATCCTGTTGCCGCGGCAGTTCCACGTGACGGTGGTCGAGAACCACAGCGAGAGCGAAATCCGGCGCGCGGCCTGGCTGTTCCCGCTCTATCTCATCCTGATCAACCTGTTCGTGGTGCCGATCGCCATCGCCGGCCTCGTCACCTTCGGCGACGACCTGGTCGATGCCGACATGTTCGTGCTGGCGCTGCCGATGGCGGCGGGCTCGAACTGGGTGACGCTGCTCGCCTTCATCGGCGGGCTGTCGGCCGCAACCGCCATGGTGATCGTCGAGGCGGTGGCGCTGTCGATCATGGTCTGCAACGATATCGTCGTCCCGGCGATGCTGCGCCACGGCGGCGCCGAGATGCAGAGACCGGACGTCGGACGCCGGCTGCTGATGGTCAGGCGCGTCGCGATCGTGGTCATCCTGCTGCTCGCCTACGCCTACTACCGGACCGCAGGCAACACAGCGGCGCTCGCCTCCATCGGCCTGTTGTCCTTCGCCGCGATCGCCCAGCTGGCGCCGGCCTTCTTCGGCGGGATGATCTGGCGGCGCGCGACCGCGCGCGGCGCCATCACCGGCATTCTCGCCGGCTTCGCGGTCTGGGCCTACACGCTGCTGCTGCCGACCTTCGCCAAGTCCGGCATCGTCTCGGAGAGTCTCATCGAGCACGGGCCCTGGGGGCTCGGCTTCCTGCGCCCCGAGCATCTCTTCCACTTCGAATTCGCGCCACTGGCGCACGGAGTCTTCTGGAGCCTGTCGGTCAACATCGCCGCCTTCATCCTGGTATCGCTGGTAAAGCGACCCGAGCCGATCGAGCGCCTGCAGGCCAATGTCTTCGTGCAGACCGACCTGACGCCGATGACGCCGGCGCGGCGGCTGTGGAAGACCTCGGTGTCGCTCGGCGAGCTGATGGACACGGTGTCGCGCTATCTGGGTGAAGACCGCACGCGGCGCTCGTTCGCCAATTTCGCGGCCGAGCGCGGCCTGACGCTCGATCCGCGCGGCGAGATCGACGTGCACAGCCTGCGCTACGCGGAGCATCTCTTGGCGAGCGCGATCGGCGCGCCGTCCTCGCGGCTGGTGCTGGCGCTGTTGCTCAGGCGGCGGGACGTCAGCTCCAAGCAGGCGCTGAAGCTGCTCGACGACGCCTCCGAGGCGATCGTCTACAACCGCGACCTGCTGCAGACCGCGCTCGATCATGTCGGGCAGGGCATCGTCGTGCTGGACACCGACCTCAGGCTGACCACCTGGAACCGTCGGTTCCGGGAACTTCTGGACTTGCCGGCCGAACTCGGCCGAATCGGCGTGCCGCTGACGGAGCTTCTGGCTTTCCTGGCCAACCGGGGCGACTTCGGTCCCGGCAACGTCGCCCAGCTCGTCGAGGAGCGGCTGCGGCGCATGGTGCTCAGGCTGGAGACCTATCACGAGAGGCTGGAGCCCACCGGAACGGTGCTCGAGGTACGCAGCACGGTGATGCCGACCGGCGGGCTGGTGATGACCTTCACAGACATCACCGAGAGGGAGCGTACGGCGGAGGCGCTGGAGCGCGCCAACGAGACGCTGGAGCGGCGCGTGCGCG
>JAEYRQ010000195.1 GCA_023435545.1 Pseudomonadota bacterium
GGGGTGGGGTGAGGGCCCCTGCGGTCGGCGCCACGGCCACGACCGGCCCGGATTCTCGCCGCCTCTGACCCTCACCCGGCCTCGACTGCGCTCGGCCACCCTTTCCCGCACGCGGGAGAGGGAAGGCACGGGCGCCATCCTGCCGGTCAGGAACATCGAGGCGAGGATCCATACCCCTGTGCCGGGACGCACGCATGCTGGCTCGAATGCAACGGCGCCTATTGTGACCACCACCGACATCAAGCTCGCCTGCCGGGGCGTGTGGAAGCTGTTCGGCTCCGGCGCCGATCAGCTGATTGCGGGCGGAAGGCGCCCGGACCTCGAGGAGATCCGCGCCGCCGGCCTGATCGGGGCGGTGCGCGATGCCGACATGGAGGTGAGGCCCGGCGAGATCTTCGTGATCATGGGCCTGTCGGGCTCGGGCAAGTCCACGCTGGTGCGCTGTCTCTCCCGGCTGATCGAGCCGACGGCGGGCGAGATCCTGTTCGATGGGCGCGACCTGCTCAGGATGAGCGACCGGGAGATGATCGAGATCCGGCGCCACCGCATGGGCATGGTGTTCCAGCACTTCGCCTTGCTGCCGCATCTGACGGTGCTCGGCAACGTCGCCTTCCCGCTGGAGGTGCAGGGGATCGACCGCGCCACGCGCGAGACGCGTGCGCGCAGGATGATCGAGCTGGTTGGGCTCCAGGGGCGCGAGGCCTACTATCCGCGCGAACTCTCGGGCGGGCAGCAGCAGCGCGTCGGCATCGCCCGCTCGCTGGCGGTGGAGCCGGAGTTGTGGTTCCTCGACGAGCCGTTCTCGGCGCTCGATCCGCTGATCCGGCGCGAGATGCAGGACGAATTCATCCGCCTGCAGGCGAGCCTGAAGAAGACGATCATCTTCATCACCCACGATTTCGACGAGGCGATAAGGCTGGCCGACCGCATCGCCATCATGAAGGATGGCGCGATCATCCAGACCGGCACGCCGGAGGAACTGGTGCTGCGGCCGGCCACCGATTACGTGGCCGAGTTCACCCGCCACATCCCGCGCGCCAAGGTGATGTCCGCCGCTTCGATCATGGAGCCCTGGCGCGACGGCGCCGAGACCGCCGGCGAGGTCGCGGCCGGCGCGCGGATCGCCGACATCGCCGACCGGGTGGAGGCGGCCGCCCTGCCCTTCGCGGTGCTGGGCCCGGACGGCCGTCCGGCCGGACTGATCGGCCGACAAGCGGTGGTGGACGTGCTGGTCGGCCGGACGCGGGGGTCGGCATGAGCGCGTCCGGCGCCACTGCCGTGTCGTCGCACGGCCGCCCGGCGCGGATCGGCGCCGAGGGCGCGTTCTGGCTCGCGGCCTTCCTCGGCTCGCTCCTGCTGTGGTCGGCGGGGAAGACATGGGCGACGGCCGCCGGCCTCGCCTGGGCCTACGACTGGCCGCGCGCCTGGGCTGTGCCGATGGCGCGCTGGGTGTCGGCGTTCATGGCCTGGCTGATCGAGGACGCGCGGCTCGGACCGGTCTCCTTCGTCGACATCACCCGCGGCATCTCCTGGCTGCTCGACATTCCGCTCACTATCGCCACCAGCCTGCTCTCCTCCGGCTTTCTCAGCGGCCAGGGCTCGGCTGCGGTGCAGATCCTGCCGCCGCTGTCGTGGATCGCCGTCATCGCGATCATCGCCGCGATGGGCCACTACGCCCGCAACTGGAAGCTCGCCGCCTTCGTCGGCGCCTGCTTCCTCTACCTCGCCATGTTCGGTCAGTGGCAAAGTGCGATGGTGACGCTCTCCTCGATCGTCATCGCCGTGCCGTTCGGCGTCGCCGGCGGCCTCCTGCTCGGCATCGCCGGCCACCGCTGGCCGCGCGTCGAGAAGGCGATGGCGCCGGTACTCGACGTCATGCAGACCGTGCCGGTCTTCGCCTATCTGGTGCCGATCCTGTTCCTGTTCGGCTTCGGCCCGGTCGCAGCGATGATCGCCACCATCATCTACGCCATGCCGCCGATGGTGCGCATCACGATGCTGGCGCTGTCGCAGGTGCCGGATGAGATCCGCGACTTCGGCCGGATGGCCGGCTGCACGCCGCGGCAGATGACCTGGAAGGTGCTGGTGCCGTCGGCGCGACCGGGGCTGATGGTCGGCGTCAACCAGGTGATCATGCTGTCGCTGAACATGGTGATCATCGCGTCGATGATCGGGGCGGGCGGGCTCGGCTACGACGTCCTGACCTCGCTCAGGCGCCTCGACATCGGCGGCGGCATCGAGGCAGGCGTCGCCATCGTCGTGCTCGCCATCGCGCTCGACCGACTGAGCCAGGCCTTCGCCGACCGGCGGCCCCGGGTGCACGAGGCGCGGCCGGCAAACCCGCTGCGCCGCCATCCCTGGACGACGACGGTCGCGCTGGCAATACTCGGGACCGCTCTGGCGGGGCTGGTCTATCCGCCTGTGCAGGCTTATCCGCAAGCCGCAGAGATCTCCACGGGCGGCTTCTGGTCGGGGATCGTCCAGTACGTCAACGTCAACTTTTTCGACGAGTTGGAGGCGGTGAAGACGGTCATCCTCCTCAACGTGCTCGTCCCCGTCCGCCGCTTCCTGACCGAACTGCCGTGGGTCTGGATCGTAGGTCTCGTCGCGCTCGGCGGCTGGCGGCTCGGCGGGTTCCGGCTCGCGGCGATCGTGCTGGCACTGGCGATGTTCATCGTCGTTAACGGCCAGTGGGAAAAGGCGATGATAACCGTCTATCTGTGCGGCGTTTCGGTGATCATCGCCGCGCTCATCGGTATCCCGCTCGGCATCCTGGCGGCGGAGAACGAGCGTGCTGGCCGGATTCTCGGAGCCGTTAGCGACACCCTCCAGACCCTGCCGGCCTTCGTCTACCTGATCCCGGTGGTGATGCTGTTTCGTGTCGGCGACTTCTCGGCGATGATCGCGGTGGTCCTCTACGCGCTCGCCCCGGCAATCCGCTACACCGCCCACGGCATCCGCAGGATCGACCCGCAGCTGGTCGAGGCCGGCGTCGTCTCCGGCTGTACGCGGCGCCAACTGCTCGCCAAGGTCAAGCTGCCGCTGGCGGTTCCCGAGATCCTGCTCGGGATCAACCAGACGATCATGCTGGCGATCTCCATGGTGGTCATCACCGCATTGGTCGGCACACGCGACCTCGGCCAGGAGGTCTATATCGCGCTGACCAAGGCGGACACCGGCCGCGGCATCGTCGCGGGTCTGTCGGTGGCATTCATCGCCATCATCGCCGACCGGCTTGTCTCCGCAGGGGCAGCGCGCGCCCGCAGGCGGCTGGGGCTCGCGCCATGAGCACCGATGCGCTCGCCCGCGCCGCCGCGCTGCCGGTCTGGTCGGGACCGGTGACGCCCGTGCCGCTCGGCGGCGGCATCACCAACGTCAACTTCGTCGTCGAGGACGCTGGGGCCAAATTCGTCGTCAGGATCGGCGACGACATCCCCGTCCACCAGGTGATGCGCTTCAACGAGCTCGCCGCCTCGCGCGCCGCTGCGGCAGCCGGCATTTCTCCGCGTGAGGCCTACTGGGAGCCGGGGGCCCTGGTGCTCGAGTTCATCGAGGGCCGGACGCTCGCCGAGCCCGATGTCCGCGACCAGGCGCGGCTCGAGCGCATCCTGCCGGTGGTGATCCGCTGCCACCGCGAGGTGCCGAAGCATCTGCGCGGCCCGGTGCTGATGTTCTGGGTGTTCCACGTCGTGCGGGACTACGCCGCGACGCTCCGCAATGGGGGCAGCGGCCATGTGGCACGCCTTCCCGATTTGCTGGCGA
>JAEYRQ010000301.1 GCA_023435545.1 Pseudomonadota bacterium
TTTTCGACCTGCGGGCAGCCGGCGGTGGCCGGCTGCGGCTCGCGGATTTCCGCGGACGGACGCTGGTGCTCTACTTCTAACCCAAGGACGACACCAGCGGCTGCACCCGCGAGGCGATGGATTTCCAGGCGCTGCGCAAGGACTTCGAAGCAGCCGGCGCGACCATCGTCGGCATGTCGCCCGACCCGGAGAAATCCCACGACAGGTTCCGCGCCAAGCACGGCCTCGACATCGATCTTGCCTCAGATCCCGAAAAGGCGACGCTCCAGGCCTACGGGGTGTGGAAGGAGAAATCGATGTACGGGCGCAAGTATATGGGGGTTGAGCGGTCGACGTTCCTGATCGACGGTCAGGGCATGGTGCGCAACGTCTGGAGGAACGTGAAGGTACCGGGGCATGCGGAGACCGTTCTCGTGGCTGCGAGATCGATCGGGGGATGAGGCGGATCAACCGATGCGCCGCAGAAGCCCTGGTGCGAGTATGGACTGGCCCGCGTCTGACAGGAAACCCTAGGAGGGCTGGCCCTATGCAATCGGCGAAAGGCACCGCGCGCACCGTTCGAGTCGCGGACGATACTATCCGTGACGGCCTGGTCCGAACCCTCACTTCGGGCAGAAGACGAACAGGTGGAATGATGTAATCGCCAACGCCTGCGAGCTGGTCACCCGAGCTGTCACGACAATCTTTGCTGGATCGTTGGTCACCGGCGCGGTCTGAAACCCGATCCTCGCTTCTCCGGAAACAGCCGGAGGCGAGATCGAACCTATGCCGAAGCTTTGTGTGGCAAGATAGGCGCATCCGGCAACCGACCGCTCGAAGGTGACTGTATATCCCCCGGTCGTAAAGCTCTCCGCGTCAACGGCTCCGGCTCCGCCAATCAGCTGTCCGTTAGTCTGGACAGACGCAAACATCATCGCCATGCCGAATGTCTTGTCCGGCGCGGCACTGACAGGGCCGGCGAGCGAGGCGAGCAGGATGCCGAACAGCGTGAAGAATGCCGCAATGCCAAGCCGTGTCATGATCGAACCCTCCAATGATCGGTTGTGGGCTGCGCAGCCGGCAATCGTGAGCCGGCGCCATTACGCTAGGTAATGTAATCAACCTCGCCCCCAAAGTCGTGATTGTTCACGGAAGGCGTTCCACGGCGAGAGGAGGGTCGTCACGCCAACCGGCCCGCGTCGGGAGGACCACGGGCCGGCAGGCAAGGATCGGGCGGTTCAGCGCGGCCGCGTCGCCGTGCTGAACCGTAGGCAAGTCAGACGCCCGTCTCGCAGGTCGTCAGGTTCCCGTCATCATCCTTCTTGCAGCCGCAGCCGTGGTTCGGTGCGGTCTGCTTGATGGAATCGCAGGTCGCCTTGATCTTCGTGCAGAGCTGATAGTGCTGGTTGCTCGACTGGCAGTTCACGGTCGACATCTGACCGCGGCCATCGACAGGCTTGAAGCCGCCAGGGCCGGTGGCGCCGCCACCCGGCAGCGACTGCACGAACTGGCCATTGGAGGCCAAGGCACCGCCCGTCACCGGCGAGAATGCAGCCGCGGCGGCAAACGTCAGAGCAAAGATGGTACGAAGCATTGGACTATCTCCTGTTTTGAACCAACGGAGACATCCTGCCCTGCCCTGACGGAACGTAAGATGAGCGGGCGGTTCATTGATCGTTCATCCCTCCCGAGGCGAACACCGCGGCCGGATTGGCAGTTCATTAACCCTAATGCTTCGATAATGGCGGCCAACGATCGCGACCAACCGCCTCTCGAAACATGCAGACGCAATCCTCCGGATTTGGCCGCCGCCAGCCCCACCACATCATTGTTGCCCGCGGCGAGCGGGTGCGGGCGCTCACCCTCCCCCCCTGGGCCGGCTGGGTGGGCGGAGTCAGCCTCTTTGCCGCCATCCTGTGGCTCTTCGGGGCCACCGCCTATATCGCCTTCCACGACGAGATCTTCGATGCCGCGCGCGAGCACCGGGTGACCGTGGAACGCGCCTACGAGGACCGTATAGCCAGCCTTCGGCGCCAGATCGACGAGATCAACACGCGGCAATATCTGGATCAGCAGGCGTTTGAATCGCGGCTGGAGACAGTGCTCAGCCGCCAGACTGAACTGGAGGAGCGCCAGCGGCAGATCGCGTCGCTGATCGAGGCCGCCCGCCAGCGCAAGGTAACGCTCGATAGCGGAGAAGCCGATCACGCGACAGCAGTGCCCGACGAGGAGGCGATCCCCAGCCCATATGCCACTGCCTACCGGCAGGACCGTCCGGCTCCGCTCGACATCGGCCGCCCGGCCGCCCGTCATGCAGCGGCGACAACTGTCCCGATTGCCACTCCGCTTCCGGCTGCATCCGCCGCCGAGGGCGGCGCCATGGCGGTGATCGAGGCATCCATGGACCATGTCGACGCCATTCAGGACGACATCGTCTCGACCCTCACGGTTTCGGTGGAATCGCTCAACACGCGGCTCGAGCAGGTAATGGACTCGGTCGGAATGAAGGCGCCTGCCGACTCGACCGGAACGCGCGGCATGGGCGGGCCGCTGATCGAACTGCGCGGTTCTGC
>JAEYRQ010000325.1 GCA_023435545.1 Pseudomonadota bacterium
CCGCCAGACTTGGCAGTTCCTTTGGCCGGGGCGCGGCCCGCCGCCTGGGGCCGGTCAATGGCGGCGGGCGGGGGGAGACGGCCGACGGCGCGCGCGAGGCGGGCGAGGGGGGGCTCGCCGCAGGGCCGTGGTCGATGGACCTGCTGCGGCCGCTCGGCTACCGGCTGCCATTCGCGGTCAAGCGCGGCTATCACACCCACTACCGCCCCGGCGGCAACGCCAGCCTCGGCCGGCCGGTGGTCGACAGCGCCTACGGCTACTGCATGACGCCGATGGTGCGCGGCATCCGGATCACGACCGGCATCGAGTTCGCCGACCGAGACTCACCGCCCACGCCATTGCAGGCGAGGGCGATCGAGGCGCATGCCCGGGAGCTGTTCCCGCTGGGCGAGGCAGTGGAGGATACGCCCTGGATGGGCCGGCGCCCGTGCTTTCCGGATACGCTGCCGGTCGTCGGCCCGGCACCGGACCACAAGGGCCTCTGGCTCGACTTCGGCCATGCGCATCTCGGCATGACGCTCGGCCCCGTCACCGGCCGGCTGCTGGCCGAACTCGTCACTGGCGAGACGCCGGTGGTCGACCCCGCACCATACTCGGCGACGCGGTTCTGAGCAGGGGCAAGTCCGCGCTCCGTCAATCATCCCTCAGCGGCAGTTCGGTCGTCTCCTTCGACGACGCCACGACGATGCGCGACTGCACGTCCGAGACCAGTTCCTGGTCGAGAAGCTTGTAGCGCAGGAACTCGTCATAGGCGCTCATGTCCTCGACGACGACCTTGATCAGGTAGTCGACGGCCCCGGTCACCCGCTCGCAGAACAGCACTTCCGGCCAGGCGGCCACCATGCGGTCGAAGACCTCCATGTTGGCGCGACTGGGGAGCGCCAGCTTGACGAAGGCATAGGCGACGAAATCGAGCCCGAGCAGGCGGCGGTCGAGCAGCGCCACCGTCTGCCGGATCATGCCGGCATCCTTCAGCCGCTTGATCCGGCGCCAGCACGGCGTCTGCGACATCCCCACGGCCTTGGCGATCTCCGCGACGGGGCGCGAAGCGTCGCGCTGGAGTTCGCGGAGGATTCGGACATCGCCGGAGTCTAGCGAGATTTTTGCCGACTGAGCCATCAGATTGAATGATCCATGCCGTTTGACCCACACCTGCTATCACAATAGCACAATCGTTCCGGCATTCTGCGACATAATGAACCATTGAGGCGGAACGCCGCTCTCCGCCGTTCAATGTCGCGACGAGGTACCGATGACTTCGACTGCCCGGAACGTCACCCTGGACGACAAGTATGTGCTGGAGCGTGGCCAGGTGTATCTGACCGGCATCCAGGCGCTGGTCAGGCTGCCGCTCGACCAGATCCGGCGCGACCGGGCGGCCGGTCTCAGGACCGGCGGCTTCGTCTCGGGCTATCGCGGCTCGCCGCTCGCCGGCTACGACCAGCAGCTCGCCCGGGCGAAGCGCCTGCTCGGCGCCCACGACCTCGTCTTTCAGCCCGGCGTCAACGAGGAACTGGCGGCGACTGCCGTCTGGGGGACGCAGAAGATCGGGCTCGCCGGCACCTCCGACTATGACGGCGTCTTCGGCATCTGGTACGGCAAGGCGCCCGGCGTCGACCGCGCCGGCGACGTGCTGCGCCACGCCAACGCCAGCGGCACCGCCGCGCTCGGCGGGGCGCTGGCGATAGCCGGTGACGACCATCTGGCGAAATCCTCGAGCCTTCCGGCGCAGAGCGAATTCGCCTTCATGCACGCCGAGATCCCGGTGCTGAATCCGTCCGACCTGCAGGATGTCCTCGACTACGGACTCTACGGCATCGCGATGTCGCGCTATAGCGGCCTGTGGACGGCGTTGATCGCGCTCGCCGACACGATGGACTCCTCCGGTGTCATCTCGGTCGATCCGAACCGGCTGACGATCCGACGGCCAATGGACGTGGCCGATCCGCGCCGCGGCGCCGATCTCAACCTGTCCCTGCGGCTCGCCAACCGGCTCGACACCGAGGTTCTGACCCGCGACCTGCGGCTGCCGGCAGCGCTGGCCTTCGCACGGGCGAACCGGCTCGACCGGCAGGTGTTCGGCGCCGAGCGGCCCCGCTTCGGCATCGTCGCCACCGGCAAAGCCTACCGGGACCTGCGGCAGACGTTGGATCTGATGGGCATCGACGAGGTGGTGGCACGCGAGATCGGGCTCGCGGTGTTCAAGGTAGCGATGCCGTGGCCGCTGGAGCCGGAGGCGATCGGCGCCTTCGCCGGTGGGCTGGAACGCCTCCTGGTGGTCGAGCATAAGCGCGGCGTCATCGAGCCCCAGCTCAAGGAGCTGATGTTCCACTGGCAGGCTGATCGCCGGCCACTGGTCTTCGGCAAGCACGCGCCGGACGGCCGTCGGCTCCTGCCCGAGATCCGCGAATGTGGCCCGGCCGAGATCGCGCCGGCGTTGCTCGCCTTCCTGCCGTCAGGCGTTCATCGCCCGTCGATGAAGGAGGGGGCGGAACGGCTCGCGGCGCGGGCACGCTGGGCCGAGGAGAACGGCACCGACGCGAAGCGTGCGCCGTATTTCTGCTCGGGCTGCCCGCACAATTCCTCCACGCTCACACCCGACGGCAGCCGGTCGATGCCCGGCATCGGCTGCCATGTGATGACGGAAGCCGCGGGGCGCACGACCGATGGCGTGGTGGCGATGGGCGGGGAGGGCGTGCCGTGGCTCGGCCAGTTCCCGTTCTCGAAGGACCGACACGTCTTCGCCAATCTCGGCGACGGCACCTACTACCATTCCGGCATCCTGGCGATCCGCGCCGCCGTCGCGGCGAAGGCACCGATCACCTACAAGATTCTCTACAACGATGCGGTCGCGATGACCGGCGGCCAGCCGCATGACGGGCCGCTGGACGTGCCGCAGCTTGTCGCCCAGGTGGCGGCGGAAGGGGTGGAGCGGATCGTGCTCCTTTCTGAGCGGCCGCATCTCTATTCCGGCCTATCGCTGCCGCCGGGCGTCCGGGTGCTGGAACGCGATGACGTGATGACCGTACAGCATGAGCTGGCCGCGTTCCCCGGCGTCTCGGTGATGGTCTACGCCCAGACCTGCGCGGCGGAGAAGCGGCGGCGGCGAAAGTCCGGCGCCTACGAGAACCCCGATATCCGGCTGTTCATCAATCCGCGCGTCTGCGAGGGGTGCGGCGACTGCTCGGTGCAGTCGAACTGCGTCTCGGTGGAGCCGCTGCCGACGCTGTTTGGCGAGAAGCGCCGCATCAACCAGTCGAGCTGCAACAAGGATTTCTCTTGCCAGAAGGGCTTCTGCCCCTCCTTCGTGACGGTCGAGGGCGCCGAGCCCCGCCGGGCGGATGCGGCGGGCTTCGACATCGACGGGCTGGCGGGCGAACTGGCGGAACCGGACATCCACCTTCCTGACCATCCGGTCAACCTGCTGGTGACCGGGATCGGCGGCATGGGCGTCACCACCACCTCGGCGGTGCTGGCGACGGCGGCCTTCATCGACGGGCTCGACGCGACGACGCTCGACATGACCGGGCTCGCCCAGAAGAACGGGCCGGTGACCTCGCATGTGCGGATCTCGCGGCGCGACGTGCCGATCGAGGGGCCGCGCGTGCCGGTCGGGGCGCTCGACGCGCTGATCGCCGCCGACATGCTGGTGGCCGCCGGCGCCGAGGTGTTGGCGATGTGTGCGCCGGACCGGACCCGTGCCGTCGTCAACGAGCGGGTGGCACCGACCGCCGAGTTCGTCCTGCACCAGACGCAGAGCTTCGAGGCGCGGCGGCTGCGGCGTGCGGTGTCCGGCGCGGTGAATGGCATCGAGGGCGCCGATTTCGCCCGCCTCGCCGAGGCGGTGATGGGCGATGCGATCTTCGCCAACATGATGCTGGTGGGCTTTGCCTGGCAGAAGGGGCTGGTGCCTGTCGGACGCCCCGCCATCGAGCGGGCGATCCGGCTGAACGGCGCGGCGGTCTCGGCGAACCTGAGGGCCTTTGCCGCCGGCCGGCTGCTGGCCGAGCGGCCCGAGCTGTTCGAGCGGTTCAGCGCGCAGGAGGCGTCGCCGCAGGACATGTCTCTCGACGAGCGGATCGCCTTCCTGGCCGGCGAGCTGACCGCCTACCAGGACCGCGCCTATGCCGAGCGCTTCCTCGCCTCCATCGGCCGGCTGCGCGCGGCGGAGGCACGGGCGACCGGCGATGCCGGCCGCCTGACCCGGACGGCGGCGGAGTCGCTCTACCGGCTGATGGCCTACAAGGACGAGTACGAGGTTGCCCGGCTCTATACCTCGCAGGACTTCCGGCAGGCGCTGGAGGCACAGTTCGATGCCGGCGGGAAAGTCTCCGTCCAACTCGCCCCGCCGCTGCTCTCACGAACCGACCCGAATACGGGCCGGCCGCGCAAGATGACGTTCGGTCCGTGGGTATTCCGGGCGTTCGGCCTGCTGGCAGCCATGAAGCGGCTGCGCGGCACCTGGGCCGATCCGTTCGGCCACACCGCCGAGCGGCGCGAGGAGCGGGCGCTGGTGACGGAGTTCGAGGCGCTTATGGATCGGCTTGCGCACGGGCTCGATGCCGCCTCGCTCGGTCTCGCCATCGAGATCGCACGTGTGCCTGACACGATCCGCGGCTACGGACCGGTCAAGGCCGCCAGCATCGAGAAGGCGCGTCGCCGCTGGGCCGACCTGGTGCGGCGCTGGGACGGTGACACGGCGCAGCCCGCACCGTTGCTCGAAGCCGCCGAATAGTCGGTCGGCGGAGGAGGTCGGCCGCCGGCTGGTCAGCTCTGCCCGTCGACCGGCGCGGTCGCGGCCCGGACCGGTTCGGGTTGCGGCATCAGGAACTGGGCGAGGATAACCGCCGCGAGCAGGCCCCCGCCGACGATGTCGGTGACGAGGCCCGGCTTGATCAGCGTGACCGCGGCGGTGACCAGCATGATCCGCTGCCACCATGCCGCCGGACCGAGCAGGTATCCCATCAATCCGCCTGCCAGGCAGATCACCCCGGTGGTCGCCGATGCGACCGTCAGCGCCACGCGCGACCAGTCGCCGATCAGCAGCAGCGAGGGGCCGAATACGAACATGAACGGAATGATGTAGCCGGTTGCCCCGAGCTTCAGCGCGGCAACGCCGGAATCCCAGAGGCCCGCCCGCGATATGCCGTTCGCCGCATATACCGCCATCGCCACCGGCGGCGTGATCGCCGAGAGGATGGCGAAGTAGAAGACGAACATGTGCGCCGCCTCCACCATGATGCCCAGCTTCACCAGGGCGGGCACCAGAAGGGCGACCTGGACGATGTAGGCCGGCGTCGTCGGCATGCCCATGCCGAGCACGATGCCTGCAACCATCGTCAGGACCAGTGCCAGCACTAGGCTGTCGGCGGATGCGCGGGTGACGAGGCCGGTGAAGTCGATCCCGAGGCCGGTCAGGGTGATGACGCCGATGACGATACCCGCGCAGGCACAGGCCAGCGCCACGGGCACGGTGTTGCGGGCACCAGCGACCAGTGCCTCGACGACGTTTCCGAGGCGGACGTACTGGCGGGTGGTCCTGCGCAACAGGGCCGTCGGAATGACCGACATGATACCGCACAGCGCGGCGAACGGGGCGCTGTAGCCGGCGAGCAGCACGCCGATGATCACGACAAGCGGCAGGAAAAGGTGCCCGCGCTCGCGGATCACCGACCCGAGATGCGGAAGCTCGCTGCGCGGCAGGCCCCGCATGCCGGTGCGCTTCGCCTCGAAATGCACGGCGAAGAACAGGGCGACGTAGTATAGCAGGGCGGGCAGCAACGCGAAGCCGGCGACGGTGAGATAGCTCACGCCGAGGAACTCGGCCATGACGAACGCGGCGGCGCCCATGATCGGCGGCATGATCTGGCCACCGGTCGAAGCGACGGCCTCGACGGCGCCGGCGAAGGCCGGCCTGTAGCCGATGCGCTTCATCAGCGGGATCGTGAAGGTGCCGGTGGTCATCACGTTGGCTACGGCACTTCCCGAGACCGAACCGAAGAGGCCCGAGGTGATGCACGCCACCTTGGCCGGGCCGCCTGCGGTATGGCCGGTCAGGCTCATGGCGAACTCCATGAAGAGCTGGCCGGTGCCGGTGCGTTCGACAAGCGCGCCGAACAGGATGAACAGAACCACGTAAGTCGCTGAAACGCTGAGGGGTATCCCGAATATTCCCTCGGTCGTCAGATAGAGCTGGTCGAGCAGGATCTCGAGCGAGGTATTGGTGCCCAGCAGCGCATAGGCGAGAAAGGCGGCCGCCGTCAGCGGGAGCGCGAGGCCGACGGCGCGCCGCGTCGCCTCGAGCAGCAGGACGATGATGCCGATACCGAACACGAAGTCGGCGGTGGCCAGGTCGTCGATGTAGTAGATGCGGTTGATGATGTAGTCGTTGTAGACGATCGGGTAGGCGCACACCGCCAGCCCGCCCAGGAGCAGGACGATGCTCCAGAGGTCGGGACGATCCACCTGTCCCTTCGACGTCGCCGGCAGGATCAGGAAGGCCAGCGTCAGCGCGAACGCCAGATGGGTCGATCGGAAGACGAAGGCGTCCGGCGGCCCGACGAAGGCCACATAGAGGTGGAAGCACGACATCGCCAGTCCAACGGCGACGATCGCCCACCGGGCCCAGGCGGTGGTTGAGAACATCGGCGCGATTCCCGTCGGGCGCTCAGCCTCGAGGATCGCGGGGCCGCCGCCCCGTCGGCCCCGGCCCCCGCCCC
>JAEYRQ010000402.1 GCA_023435545.1 Pseudomonadota bacterium
ACATCCCGTCCACACCGCCGCTACGGCTATCGCCGACGCGCTCGCCGCGCTTGGCGCGACCCGCATCGCGCTGGTCTCCCCCTACGACGACAAGCTCACCAAAACATGCGAGACCTACTGGGCTAGCCGAGGATTCGATGTGGTGCAGACCGCGTCGGTCTGGCGCATCTCCAAGGAATTCCACCCGATCTACAGTCTGGAGAGCGACGCCGCCGCCCGCGCCCTCGACACTCTCGAAAGAACCGGAGCGGAGGCGGTCGTGCTGCTCGGCACCGGCCTGCCGACGCTGCGCCCGATCCTTGCGCGACCGCTCGTCGGGACGGCGCCGGTGATGTCGAGCAACCTGTGCCTTGCCTGGCGGATGTCGGAAAGCGCCCGGGGGCGGGAGGCTTCCGGCGATACGCTGCTCGACTGGATCCGCGCCACGCATCACGGGTGGGGAGAAACGCTCCGGCGCGCGTCAGGCTGAGCGGATCGCGCCCTCTGCCAGCCGGGCCTCACCCATGTCGTTCCAGACGTCCTGCCGGGCGATGAGCCCGTCCCTCAGTTCGAACCGGTCGACATAGCGGATACCTTCGAAGGCCCGTCCGTCGAGCCATTCACCGGCGAGCGTACCGGACACCCAGACGGCCTCACCCGTGGATTCGATCCTGTCGAAGGTCTTTCGGACCCACCGATAGCGCTCGCGCGACCAGGCCACGAGTTCCTCGAGGCGCTCCATCTCGACGCCGCCGGGAAACACCATGCGGAAGCCGGGTGCGAGCAGTGCCGAAGCTGCCGTCAGATCGCGCGCCTCCATCAGCCTGAGGAACCGCGTCAGCGTCTCGGCTGCGGGATCAGTCGCGCTCATCATCTTCCTCCTTGCCGAAGCCAGCCACGGCCCGGCCGCTGCTCGGGTCGTAGGCCCCGAGGCCCGGCATGTCGCGCCAGGCCGCGAACCGCTCCGACGGCGTGACGTCGCCCGCGACCATCAGCCCGTGCCAGACGTCGCAGGCCTCGACGAAGGCGTTCACGCCCTTCGGCCACATCACGTAGCTCAGCGCCTCGACGATCTTCGGCTCCTCGACATTCAGCGCATAGAGTCGCCGCAATTGCCGGGCGATACCCAAGTGACTGCCGCGCGCCGCCTGCACGGTGAGCAGGCACAGGTCCGTGAGGTCGGCGGCCAGCTCCCCGCGCAGGGCGGCGACGGTGCGGTCCCAGGCCGCCGCCGGGTCGAGGCCGGGAAGCTGCGTCTCCCAGTGCCGGCGGGCGAAGTCGAGCGCATCCGAGGCCGGCGCGGCACCGGAAAGCGCGATCAGGCTCGAAGCCATCGCATCGGTTCCGCCGGCAGCGCGGAACAGCTCCAGGTGATGCGTGCCGATCCCCTCCTCGGCGGCGACGAGCAGGCAGAGCCAGACGCTTTCGCGCTCCAGCGGCGAAAGCTGCCTCGGCGCAACCGTCAACGCCTCGTACATGGCAAGATAGGCGGCGTGGAGGTCGGGCGCGCCGGCAGCCAGCGCACCGTGATGCGGCAAGAGGAAGCCGCGCCGGGCAGCCAGCGCCTCCAGCCGCGTGCGAAGCTCCTCGGGTGTCGGAAGCTCAGTCATCCTTGCGCCCGTGACCGCCCTGTCCCGACAGCATGGCCCAGTCGCGGAAGGGCGGTGAGGCGTCGAGATCGCCGGCGCGGATCATCTCCATCCAGACCTGCGCGGCGGTGACGAAGAAGGGCACGCTCGCCGGGAACATGGTCAGCGACACCGCTTCCGCCAGTTCGCGCTCGTCTATCCTCACGGCATAGGCCTGGCGAAGCTGCCAGCGGAAGCCGTCCCAGGCGCCGTTCGCCACCTGCATCGCGCAGGCGGTCATATGGACGAGCCGTGTCTCTGCACCCTCGCCCGCGCGCCGGACCGCGTCTGCCCATTCGATCTCGGGGTCGATCCCGGGAAGGTGCGCGCGCCAGTGGTCCTCGATGAAGCCATAGGCGCGAAAGCCGCACACCGCCGCCGCAAGCCGGAGGCAGGCGCGCAGTTCCTCGTCGGTACCGCCCGCCTTCACGAACTTCTCGATGTGATGCGTCGCGATCTCCTCCTTCGTCGCGATCAGGATGCCGAGCCAGACGAATTCCCGGTCGTGGTGACTGAGGATCCGGTCCTCAAGCGCCAGTGCCGTGTAGGCAGCGTCATAGGCTGCGAGCAGCTTCGGTGCCGTCACCGCCATCAGCCCGTGATGCGGCAGCAGGTAGCCACGCTTGGCCTTCAGGCCCGCGAGCCGCGTCGCCAGATCCTCGCCGCTCATACCGCCTCCAGCCTGTCCGTTACCTTGCGGCCGAGGATGAAGTCGGCCGCCTGTGCGCCGATCATCATCGTCGGCGCATGGGTGTTGCAACTCGCCATCGCCGGGATTACCGAGGCATCCGCGACGCGCAGACCCTCGATGCCGCGCACCCGGAGCGCGCTGTCCACGACCGCCCGCTCGTCCAGCCCCATACGGCAGGTGCCCACCGGATGGAACACGGTGTCGGCGGTGGAGCGGATCCAGGCATCGAGCTCCTCGTCGCTCTGCAGGCTCCTGCGCGGTGCAGTCTCCGCGCCGCGCCAACGGTCGAAGGCCGGCTGTGAGAAGATCTCACGCAGTGCCCGCACGCCCGCACGCACCACCTCGATGTCGCGCGGCGCGGTCAGATACCGTCCGAGGATCGCAGGCGCGGCCAGCGGATCGGACGACTTCAGGCGGATCTCGCCGCGGCTGTGGGGGCG
>JAEYRQ010000421.1 GCA_023435545.1 Pseudomonadota bacterium
CGGGAGCCCTCCCCCACCGGCCCCTCCACCAGCCTCAGGATCACCTCGCGCAGGAGCGGGCTCACCGCGATCACCGCGCAGCGGTCGGCGAAGGGCATGTCGATGCCGCGCGGCAGGTAGACCGTGCGCATCTCGACTGCCGTGCGGCACTGGATCGCGTGCGGCGTGCGCCCCGGCACCCACAGCGCGCGCGCCGGCGGCACCACCCACAGCCCGTCCGCGGCGGTGACGCGCATGACGCCCGAGCGGCCGAAGATCAGCTGCGCCTGGTCGTGCGCATGCAGCCCGACCAGATGGCCGGTGCGATAGCTGGTCGACAGGGTCTCGACGGGAACCGATGTCTCGGCTGCTGGGGCGCTCATGGCACATACTCGACATCATCGGGCCGGTTTGCGCAAGAAAGCCGCTTACGGCTGGCGTAATGTGCGCGGCGAAACGGCCGAAGAAGACGAGGAAACGCGGGCTACCCACATGCGCGGCAATTCGCTGATCTTCATCAACATCGCCCACTTCCTCGATCACTATTTCCTGCTGATCTTCCCGACCGCCGTGCTGGCGATCCATCCGGCCTGGGGGATGAGCTATGCGGAGGCGCTGGCGCTGGGAACGCCGGCATTCGCCGCCTTCGCGCTGGCCACCCCGGTATCGGGCTGGCTCGGCGACCGCTGGGGCGGCGAGAAGATGATGGCGGTGTTCTTCATCGGCATCGGCCTGTCGTCCATCGCCACCGCCTTCGCGCAGGGACCGGTGTCGCTGGCGATCGGGCTCGCGGCCGTCGGCGTCTTCGCCTCGATCTACCATCCGGTCGGCACCGCGCTGATCGTCCGCCATGCGGTGAAGACCGGCCGCGCGCTCGGGGTCAACGGCGTGTGGGGCAACATGGGCGTGGCGGCAGCCGCGCTTGCCACCGGCGCGCTCACCGCCTGGCTCGGCTGGCGCGCGGCGTTCCTGGTGCCCGGCGTGGTGACGCTGATCGTCGGCCTCGGCTACCTGGCGACCGGGCTCACGGGCCCCGTGGCAAACGGCAACGGCCGCGGCTCCACCTTCGTCCACGCCTCGCGCATGGACCAGGTGCGCGTGCTCGCCATCGTCGCGGTCGCCTCGCTGATGGGGGGGCTTTCTTTCCAGGGCGTCACCATCGCCATGCCGAAGCTGTTCGAGGAGCGGCTGTCGGCCGACATCGGCCTTGCCGGCATCGGCGCCTGGGTGTCGCTGGTCTTCGCGCTCGCCGCCTTCACCCAGATCCCAGTCGGTCGACTGCTCGACCGGATCGGGGCAAAGCCGATCATGTTCACCCTGACCGGCCTGCAGGCGGCGCTGCTGGTGATCCTCTGGCAGATCGACGGCGCGCTCACCGTGGTGATGGCCGTGCCGCTGATGATCGCGATGTTCGGCGAGGTGCCGGTCAGCGCCTGGCTGATCGGCCATTACGTCCCGGCCGAATGGCGCTCGCGGGCCTATTCGATCCAGTTCCTGTTGGCGCTGGGGGTGAGTTCGGGCGTGGTGCCGCTGATCGCCTGGCTGCACGGGCGCACCGGCTCCTCCGACGCGCTGTTCCTGGCGATGGCGTTTGCCATGGCCGCCGTCTTCGTCGCCTCGTGGTTCCTGCCCGGCTGGCGCCGCTCCCGTCCGCAGGCGATGCCGGCAGCGGCGCCGGCGGAGTGAGTTGAGGCCCGTGGCGATCCCGACGGTGGCGCTGCCAGGCACGCGCACCCGTCTCCGCCCCCGCGACCGTCATGCCCGGACCTGTTCCGGGCATCCACGTCTTGCGACAGTGCGCCTGTCCGGACGTGGATGGCCGGGACGAGCCCGGCCATGACGGCAGAGGATGTGGCGGCGGTGGGCCTTGGCCCCGAGCGCCGGCGTCCCTAATACAGCCTGCCGCCGTTCGGCACGGGGCGCTCGGGCTGCACCAGCACCACCTCGCCGTGCTCGTCGGGGAAGCCGCGCGTCAGCACCTCCGACATGAACTTGCCGATCTGGCGGGGCGGAAAGTTGACCACGGCGGCAACCTGCTGGCCGACCAGCGCCTCGGGAAAGTAGTGCTTCGTGATCTGGGCGGAGGACTTCTTCACGCCGATTTCCGGCCCGAAGTCGATCCGGAGCTTGAAGGCCGGCTTGCGCGCCTCGGGGAAGGGCTCGACGCCGACGATCGTGCCGACGCGCACGTCGACCTTGAGGAAATCGTCGAAGGCGATCGTCTGCGGCGCGGCATCCATGAGATTGGCCCTCCCGATCCGGCGGGCCGGGTAGCATGGAGCGGAAGGCGGGACAACCTCAGATGCCGGAGCCGGCCATCTCCGCGTCAGGCTCGCCATAGCCGTCGCGGCGACTGCGATATCGCGAGCGGCGAGCCTTGCGCAGGCGTCCGAACGCGTCCGCCAGGCTGCAGAGGCTCTCGAGTCGGCGCATCCAGCGCCCGCCCTCGGTGAGCCTGCGGTCGAGTTCCACCATCGTGCGGGCCATGCCGGGGTCCTCGTCCTTCAGCCACACCCTGAGGGTCCTGCCGTAGACGCCGACCATGCCCTGCGCGCCGATCGCGCCGAGCCGGCCGGAGGTGTCGATGCCGGCGGCCTCCAGCATCCAGGTCATCGAGCGCACCGCGACGCGGTTCCACGCCAGCATGTCGCCAGGCCGCGCCTCGAAGCTGCGAACCATCGAAGCGACAGCGGACCGGTGCGGCTGCAGCGCGTCGAACCGGCCCATCAGCACGTCGAACAGCCGCTCGCGCACCGGCTCCTGGGCGAGGTCGGGGTCGAGCCCGTCCAGCACCTGCCGGTCGATGCGCCGGGTGAAGGCGGCGAGAATGTCGAGCTTGCCGTCGAACCGCTCGCGCAGGTCGGCCAGGCTAACGCCCGCCTCCGCCGCGATGTCGGTCAGCCGCACGTCCTGCCAGGGCCGCGTCGCGGCCAGCGACAGGGCTGCATCGACGATCCGGTCGTCGGTGATCCCGGTCTCGGCCTTCTTCGTCGTCTTGCGCGCCATGTCCACCTCCACTGCCGTGAAGATAGGCTGGCAGCGCGGCAGTGCAATATCGGCGTTGTCAGCCCGCCAGTTCGCGTCCGCGCCGGGTCGCGGCGGCGACAGCCTCGCGCATCAGCGGCTCGACGCCGCCCTCCCCCATCAGGATCGACAGCGCGGCTGCCGTCGTGCCGCCGGGCGAGGTGACGTTCTGGCGAAGGATCGCGGGATCGAGGTCCGACCTGTGCATGAGTTCGCCCGCACCCGACACGGTGACGCGGGCGAGCCGCGCGGCGAGATCCGGCGGGATGCCCTGCGCGATCCCGGCCGCGGCCAGGCACTCGGCCAGCAGGAACACATAGGCGGGACCGGAGCCGGAGACGGCGGTGACCGCGTCCATTAGCGCCTCGTCCTCGATCCAGGCGACCTCGCCGCCCGCCTCCAGCAGCGCGGAGGCATCGGCCCGCTGGCGCTCGCTGACGCCGGGTCCCGGCACGCAGACGGTGATGCCGCGTCCGATGGCGGCTGGCGTGTTGGGTATGGTCCGGACGATGGGAGTGTGGGGCTTCAGGTGACCGGCCATGCCGGCGATGGTCTTGCCGGCGGCGACCGAGACGACCAGCGCATCCGCCGGGATGTCGGAGGCAATGCCGGCCAGCACCTCGTCCATCACCTGCGGCTTCACGGCCAGCACGACGATCG
>JAEYRQ010000426.1 GCA_023435545.1 Pseudomonadota bacterium
GTCCTGAATTCCTCGATAACGACGTCCGCAGGGGGAACACGTGCCCGCAGGTTCACCTGCTTGACTTGGACCGACCTCGGAACCGGGACCGAGGTCGGCCCAAAGGCCGCGAGAGGGTTGCCGAAGGGGCTTCTGCTCTGCAGACGGGCCTCAGAACGCCAGCGGCTTCGCCTGCTTCACATGCGGCAGGCCGCGCACCGCCTCCAGCACCTGATCGCTCAGCGCCTCGTCGACCTCGATCAGCGCAATGGCGTCGCCGCCCCGCGCCTGGCGGCCGAGGTTGAAGGTGGCGATGTTGACGTCGGCCTTGCCGAGCGCCATGCCGAGCGCACCGATGAAGCCGGGCTTGTCCTCGTTGGTCACGTACAGCATGTGCGGCCCGAGCTCGGCCTCCATGTTGATCCCCTTGATCTGGATGAGCCGCGGCCGGCCGTCCGAGAACACGGTTCCCGCCACCGAGCGCTCCTGCCGCTGGGTCCTCACCGTCAGGCGGATATAGTTCTCGTAGGCGCCCTCCTGCTCGCGGCGCACCTCCTCGATGGCGATGCCGCGCTCGCGCGCGATCGCCGGCGCCGAGACCATGTTGACGTCCTGCAGCAGCGGCCTGAGCAGGCCGGCGACTGCCGCCGACGTCAGCGCCCGGGTGTTCATCTCGGCGACGTCGCCGGCATATTCGAGCCGGATCGCCTCGATCGCCGTCTCGGTGAGCTGCCCGGCGAAGGAGCCGAGCTGTTCGGCGAGCGTCACGAACGGCTTCATCCGCGGCGCTTCCTCGGCGCTGATCGAGGGCATGTTGAGCGCGTTGGAGACCGCCCCGCTCAGAAGGTAGTCGGCCATCTGCTCGGCGACCTGCAGCGCGACGTTCTCCTGTGCCTCGGAGGTCGATGCACCCAGATGCGGCGTGCAAACGACGTTAGGAAGGCCGAACAGCGGGTTCTCCCTGGCCGGCTCCACCGAGAACACGTCGAAGGCCGCGCCCGCCACATGGCCGCTCTCGATCGCGTCGTGGAGCGCGGCCTCGTCGACCAGCCCGCCGCGCGCGCAGTTGATGATCCTGACCCCCTTGCGGGTCTTCTTCAGCGACTCGCGCGAGATGATGTTCCGGGTCTTGTCGGTGAGCGGCGTGTGGAGGGTGATGAAGTCGGCGCGCACCAGCAGGTCATCGAGCTCGACCTTCTCGACGCCCAGTTACACCGCCCGCTCCGGCGACAGGAACGGATCCAAGGCGATCACCTTCATCCTCAGTCCCTGCGCCCGGTCGGCGACGATCGAGCCGATGTTGCCGCAGCCGATCACGCCGAGCGTCTTGGCCGTCACCTCGACGCCCATGAAGCGGTTCTTCTCCCACTTGCCGGCCTGGGTGGAGGCATCGGCGGCGGGGATCTGCCGGGCAAGCGACAGCATCAGCGAGATGGCGTGCTCGGCGGTGGTGATCGAGTTCCCGAAGGGCGTGTTCATCACGATGATGCCCTTTCGGGTGGCGGCCGGAATGTCGACGTTGTCGACGCCGATTCCGGCCCGGCCGATCACCTTCAGCTTCTCCGCCGCCGCGATCACCTTCTCGGTGACCTTCGAGGCGGAGCGGATCGCCAGCCCGTCATAGGCGCCGATGCGCTCGGCGAGTGCCTGCTTGTCGGCGCCGAGCTCGGGTTCGTAGTCCACCTCGATGCCGCGATCCTTGAAGATCTGAACGGCGGCGGTGGAGAGCTTGTCGGAGATGAGTACGCGGGGAGCCATTGGTCGATGTCCGTTGCGTTGATCGTTGAAGGACGATGTCGTGTCGGGCGACCCACTTCTCCCTCGTCATCCCGGCCGTAGCGCAGCGCAGAGCCGGGATCGGGACCGTTCAACCGTCGGGGCATCCCGATCCCGGATAGCCGCCTTGCGGCTTCCGGGATGACGCGGAGAGGGGGCCGCTAAGTGGTCAGGCCGCCTGGGCCATTTCGGCGCGTGCCACCGCGTAGGCCCAGTCGAGCCAGCCGGTGAGCGCCTCGATATCGGCGGTCTCCACCGTCGCGCCGCACCAGATTCGCAGGCCCGCCGGGGCATCGCGGTAGTGGGCGATGTCGAAGGCCGCGCCCTCCGCCTCCAGAAGGCCGGCGAGGCGCTTGGCGAAAGCCGACTGCTGATCGGCAGACAGCGCGGCAATGGCCGGATCGGCGAATACCAGGCAAACCGAGGTATTGGACCGCGTCGCGGGGACCGCCGCCAGATGCCCGATCCACGGCGTGCGCGCGACCCAGGCGTCGAGCGCGACGGCATTCGCATCGGCGCGGGCGACGAGCCCGTCGAGGCCGCCGGCCGACTTCGCCCAGGTGAGCGCGTCGATATAATCCTCGACGCAGAGCATCGACGGCGTGTTGATGGTCTCGCCCTTGAACACGCCCTCGATCAGCTTGCCGCCCTTGGTCAGGCGGAAGATCTTCGGCAGCGGCCAGGCCGGCGTGTAGCTCTCCAGCCTCTCGATGGCGCGGGGCGAGAGGATCAGCATGCCGTGCGCGGCCTCGCCGCCCAGCACCTTCTGCCAGGAGAAGGTGACGACATCGAGCTTGGCGAAGTCGATCGCTTGAGCGAACGCCGCCGAGGTCGCGTCGCAGATGGTCAGGCCCGCCCGGTCGGCGGGAATCCAGTCGGCATCCGGCACGCGCACGCCGGAGGTGGTGCCGTTCCAGGTGAACACCACGTCGCGGCCGAAGTCGACGCTCGCGAGATCGGGCAGTTCGCCGTAGGGCGCCTTGATGACGCGCGCATCGGCGAGCTTCAGCTGCTTGACGACATCGCTGACCCAACCCTCGCCGAAGCTCTCCCAGGCGAGCATGTCGACGCCGCGCGCACCGAGCAGCGACCACAGCGCCATCTCGACGGCACCGGTGTCGGAGGCCGGCACAATGCCGATGCGATAGTCGGCGGGAACCTTGAGGATCTCGCGGGTCAGGTCGATCGCAAGCTGCAGCCGAGCCTTGCCGGGCTTGGAGCGGTGCGAGCGTCCGAGCAGCGCATTGGACAGCGCCTCGGGCGACCAGCCAGGCCGCTTCGCGCAGGGTCCGGAGGAAAAATGGGGATTGGCCGGCCGCATGGCCGGCTTCTGCGGTGTGGTCATCTGCCTACCCTTCCAGATAGAAGCCCCTCGGTGGGGAGGGGTGTCCCACGGACGGGATTAGCGCAAAGGTCAACTCTCTGCAAGACGGCGCAGGCGTTGGATGCTCCGCCCAAGCTTCCAGCAGGCGGAACTTCCCTCGAAGAACGCGGTTGGGGTCATTGTATCGGACTGAGGAGGAAGACGATGACGAGACCATCCGTCAAACGCGATGCGGATACCGCGCAGGCTCTCCCCGACGACAGTGCCCCTTCCGGCACGGAAGCCCAAGCCGACCAATTTTCGCCGCCCGTAGTGAGCCGCCGCTCCGTGGTAGCCGGATCTGCCGGCCTGTTGGCGGGCCTGGCCTTTCAGGAACAAGCTTCAGCACAGCACAATCACGCGGCCACCCGGCTCGCCGCCCACGGCACCACGCATGGTCCGTCCGGCAGCCTGAGCCAGAGGGCCTACTCTGTACCGACACTGGTGGCCGATGACATTGCTCACGATCCGTCGGTCGTGCCGCCTCCGATCGGTCGAACAGAACCTGAAACGGTGCGGCTCGAGCTGGAAACGATCGAGGTCGAGGCACGGCTCGATAACCGCGCGACTTACCGCTACTGGACCTTCAACGGGACGGTTCCAGGTCCTTTCGTTCGTGCAAGAGTCGGCGATACCGTCGAGGTCCATCTGAAGAACCACGAGGACAGCTGGTTCATGCACAATGTCGACTTCCATGCCGCGACCGGGCCTGGAGGCGGCGCGGAGGCAACCACCGCGGGACCCGGCGAAGAAAAGGCGATCCGTTTCAAGGTTCTGAACCCAGGGCTCTATGTGTATCACTGCGCGGTTCCGCCGGTTGCTATGCATATTGCCAATGGCATGTATGGAATGATCCTAGTCGAACCGGAGGACGGGCTGCCTTCTGTCGATCGCGAGTTCTACGTCATGCAGGGTGAAATATACACAACCGAATCATTTGGTTCGGAGGGTCTTCTAAGTGAGGACTATGACAAGCTGCTGGATGAACGACCCGAGTATTTCGTATTGAACGGTCATGTCGGCGCGCTCACGGAACACTATCCGATGCGGGCCGAAGTCGGCGAGACGATCCGTATATTCTTCGGTGTTGGCGGCCCGAATCACGTGTCATCCTTCCACGTGATCGGAGAGATATTCGACCGCGTCTATCTAAACGGCAGTGTCACGAGCGAACCTCAGACCGATGTTCAGACCGTGGTGGTGCCGGCCGGCGGGGCAACGATCGTTGAGTTCACGCCTCAGGTTCCTGGCCGTTACGTTCTGGTCGATCACTCACTGTCGCGAGTTGAGCGCGGCCTTGCAGGCTGGCTCGACATTGAAGGCCCGGAGAACCCGGAGGTCTTTGAGGAGATCGGATGACGCCACGACGGGAATGAAATGCTCGATGGGGCCAGCTAGGGCCAGACCAGATAGATGTATCCCGCATAGGCGGCGAGCAGCACCGCCCCCTCGGTCCGGCAGATGCGCATGCCGGTCCACGCGAACACCAGCAGGATCGCGCTGACGGCGACCATCGCGATGTTGTCGAAGGTGACGATTTCGGCAGGAACTGTGAGCGGGGAGATGGCGGCGGTGGCGCCGGCAATGCCGAGAACGTTGTAGATGTTTGAGCCGACGATGTTGCCGAAGGCGACGTCGGCCTCACGGCGGATCGCCGCCACCAGGGATGTCACCAGCTCGGGCAGCGAGGTTCCCACCGCAACGATAGTCAGTCCGATTACCGTCTCGGAAATTCCGAGCCCGCGAGCGAGGTCGACTGCACCGTCAACGAGCAGGTGGCCGCCGAGCACCAGGAGCGCGAGACCCACGAGGCACAGGCCCAGCGAGAGAAGCGGCGGATGTCGCTGCGGCCGTGCCGGATCGAGCTGCGGGTCGGCCTCCTCGAGCGCCCGCGCCTTCTCGAAGATCGCGCCGCGGTCGCGCCTCGCGTCCCTGAGTTCGATCCGCACGATTGCCGCTAGGTAAATCGCAAGGACGGCGAGGAACGCTAGTCCGATCCCCCTGCCGAGCGGCATCGTCGCCGACAGCGCGGCGAACACCGCCGCGACGGCGAGCA
Source organism: Pseudomonadota bacterium (assembly GCA_023435545.1). Lineage (GTDB taxonomy): Bacteria > Pseudomonadota > Alphaproteobacteria > Rhizobiales > Tepidamorphaceae > Tepidamorphus. The sequence continues at coordinate 5,175 of JAEYRQ010000426.1, forward strand.
TGATCGCGCCGTCGCGCTTGAGGCCGCGCGAATCGATCGCGATCGGGAAGACCAGCGCCGACAGGCCGACGATCAGCAGGATGTTGGCGATGTTCGATCCGACGATGTTGCCGATCGCGATGCCCGGCGTGTCCCTGAGGGCGGCCTGGACCGAAGTGACGAGTTCCGGCGTCGAGGTGCCGAAGCCGACCACCGTCAGGCCGATGACCAGTGGGGAGATGCCGAGGCCGGCGGCCAGTCGGACCGATCCGCGCACCAGAAGCTCGCCGCCGACGAACAGCAGCACGAGGCCGCCGGCCAACAGGAGGAGGCTCAGCATCGGTGGACTCGCAATTTGTCTGGGTTGAGTGATCCGGATCGCCCGCAGCGCCTGCTCGCGTCTGGCGCGCAATGTTCTGTCGAATATGATGCCACGCGGATGATCCGGTCCCGGCGCCGGGCCTGAGGGTCGTCGGACCGGCGGGGTCGCCAATAGGTGGGATCGCCGCCATGCCTGTGCAATCCCCCGGGGGCCGGTCATGCGCACCGTTGAAGCCCCGCGGGATCGGCACCATATCGGCTGGAATTTCTGGGGGGCCAACCGGATGGGCGGAATACTGGCGCTGGCGGCGGACAACCTGCTGTCGCCGATCATCCTCAGCTTCGCGCTCGGCCTGTTCGCAGGCGTCGTGCGGTCCGATCTGAGCTTCCCCGAGGCGATCGCCAAGGGACTGTCCATCTATCTGCTCTTCGCGATTGGCTTCAAGGGTGGCGTCGGCGTCTCGACGCACGGACTGGACGGACGCCTCGCGGCGACGCTCGTCGCTGGAGCGCTGCTGTCGCTGCTACTGCCGTTCGCGGCATTCCTGCTGCTGCGCGGGCTCGTCCGGATCTCGCCGATCGATGCCGCTGCCGTCGCCGCGCACTATGGGTCGATCTCCATTGTTACATTCGTCGCCGCGAGTTCGGTCCTCACAAGCCAGGGCATCTTCGCCGAGGGCTACATGGTCGCCGTCGCCGCCGCCATGGAGGCACCAGCCATCCTGTCAGCCCTCTGGCTGGCAAGCCGTTTCGCGATCGCCGGGGAGCGCACGGGCTCGAACCTGTGGCGCGAGATCCTGCTGAACGGCTCGATCGTGTTGCTCGTCGGCGCGTTCGTCATCGGCTGGACCACCGGCGAGAGGGGGCTCGCCGAGATCAGCAGCTTCATCGTCGACCCGTTCAAGGGGGTCCTGTGTCTGTTCCTGCTCGACATGGGCCTGGTTGCGGGCCGCGGCTTGCGTGGCAGCAGCGGCATTCTCACCGGCGGAGCGGTCGCTTTCGGGATCGCCATGCCGCTGGTCGGCGCCACGGCGGGCCTTGCCACCGGCATGGGGCTCGGATTGTCCACCGGCGGTGTCGTGCTGCTGATGGTGCTCTGTGCCTCGGCGTCCTACATCGCGGTGCCCGCGGCGATGCGCGTCGCCCTACCCCAGGCCGATCCGACACTGCCGGTGCTGCTGTCGCTGGGCATAACCTTTCCCTTCAACCTGACGGTCGGCATTCCCCTCTACGTGCTGGCGGCCATGACGCTTGCGGGAGCCTGAAGCCATGCAGATGCACGACGCCAAGCGGGTCGAGATCATCATCGAAGCGGTGATGGAGCGTCACCTGACCGCAGCGCTCCAGCAGGCGGGCGTGACGGGCTACACGATCCTGCCGGTGAGCGGCGGGTCGGGCCGCTCGGGCGAGTGGTCGCGCGAGGGCCAGGTCGGGCGTGCGTCCGGAATGGTCGCGGTGATCTGCCTGATTCGGCCAGAACGGCTCGAGCCACTGCTGGAAAGCGCCTTCTCGGTGGTCGAGCGCCACATCGGCGTCGTCAGCGTAACCGATGCGAAGGTGCTCCGGTCGGAACGGTTCTGACGCGCTGACCACGGGCGGCGGGCTGCCGGCCGGCTCGATCCCGTGGATCGACGCCGACCGGCATGCCGCTTCGGTGGGATGCCGCTGCTACGGCGACAACCTCAGTCGATCCAGAACCGCACGCCGAAGCGCACCTCGTGGGCGGCAATGTCGGTGACGTCGATCAGACCGCCGACCTGATCGTGGGTCTGCACGTCGCCGAGCGACAGGTACCGGTAGTTCAGATCGAGCGTCCAGTTGGGA
>JAEYRQ010000460.1 GCA_023435545.1 Pseudomonadota bacterium
ACGGTGCACCCCGCGACACTTCAGATAATCGAGGTCGAGTACGAGGACGATGCCCGTCCCCCTCGTGATCGGGAGGGGAGGAGCGATGGCTGACGTGATCGCCCACGGGACTGCGCCGACAGGTGATGGCGCGCAGCGGACAGTCAGGGTCTGGGACCCTCTCGTTCGCGTCTTTCATTGGGGCATGGTTGCCGCATTCGCGATCGCCTGGCTCACGGCGGACGAACTGCAGCCGGTGCACGAGATCGCGGGCTACATTGTGGCAGGCCTCGTCGCTTTCCGTGTGGTCTGGGGGATCGTTGGAAGCCGCTATGCGCGTTTCGCCCAGTTTCTGCGGGGACCGGTCGAAACGCTCTCCTATATGGGCGACATGGCGCGTGGTCGGGAACGCCGCTACCTCGGCCATAATCCGGCCGGGGCGGCGATGATTTTGGCACTGCTCATCACCCTGTCCGGCACCGCCTTCACCGGCTGGCTGATGGAAGAGCCTGCGCGGATCGCGACGCTTCCGGAGATGCCCCGGATCGTGGCGCCGGCCTTCGCGGACGACGATGGAAAATACGAAGCGTATGGAGAAGGCAGCGAGAAGGCGCTCAAAGAGGTGCACGAGGTGTTCGCAAACCTGATGCTCCTGCTCGTGGCCCTCCATGTCGGTGGCGTGGTGTTCGCATCTTTCCGACACCACGAGAACCTGGCCCGCGCCATGGTCACTGGCACCAAGCGGGCGCCCAGGCCCAGCGATATCGCCTGATTGTACATCGGCCCAAGTTCCTTCGATCTGATGACCCTGCCGCTTTGTCGGCAGGGTCAATTCTATTTCTGACGGCAAGCTGAAGCGGGAAGTGCGTCAGCGTCAGGAAACGCTCAGGTCGTGCATGCAACCTGATCACCTCGAACAAGAGGAGACTGTTATGCACGCAAAGATCATCATTGCCGCGGCCATATCCATGCTTGCCGCATCTGCCGCGGCGGCTCCCTACGAAGCGCCCTACGCATTGACTGCAGTGCACGCGGATTTTCAGGCGCAACTCGAACAGGCAGCCACAACGCCAGGTGAGATCGGCACTGCGGCTCGTTTGGCCGCCGAGCTCATGGCCACGCAGAATGCCGAACAGGAACGGCTCGTCATGCCGTTGCTCGGTCATGCGGAGGTCACCGCCACTGGGCAAGCTCTGACGGATGTGGACCTGTCTGGGCAGGCGCAGAGCCTGGAGGCGGAATTGAGGCGGGTGTCTGAAGGCGACGCCGAACTGGTCGCTGCGCTGGTCGAACTCTACGCGGCGGCGGAAGACGCGGGCCAAGCCGAGATAGCGCGCCTCGCTGAACGAGTCATCTGGCATGAAACGAGCGATGTCGAAGTCCTGTATCCCACGGCGCTGCTGGTGCGCTCAGCAGCGCAGGCGCGCTGATCCGAGACTTGGGCCTGCCACCTGCGCGACAGGACCTCGGCCACGCATCGCAGCACGCAGAAGGGCCGCCTCGCGCGCGCGGCCCTTTTCCTTGTCGGCAATCCTGACGGCTGGCTGAAGCAGAAACCGCGCGTTCGTCAGGAAGTCCTCAGGTCTGGCTCCCAGAGTTGGAACATCAACCGAAAGGAGACCTGCCATGAAAAGAACTCTCACTATTCTTGTTGCTTCGACGGCTCTGACAGCTGCTATCGGGCTGCCCGCTTGGGGCGCCATGCGTGCCTTGATAGGTGATGCCCAGCCCTTGGCGGAGTTCACGGATGCCGGGAAGGAGGCGCTGCCGCTCGTCTTGGCCAGCGACGATGACGATGGCGAAGACCGTCGTTCGGTTAGGCGCAGTCATGATGAGGACGACGATCGCGAATTCCGTCGCTCGTCTCGCTACGGCCACGACGAAGACGACGATGATGACGATGATGACGATGACGACGGCGGCCGCGGACGGAATCCCGCGCCGGCCGGCTCGATCGCCCCGCCACAGAACGGCCTTTTCGGTACCGGCTCGCCGCCGAAGGTTCAGGTGAACTGACGCTGGTCCGGCATCCCGATTTCCCGAAAGGAACAATCCCATGAAATCCCTTCTAGCCGCCCTTGCGCTGACGACGGCGCTCACGATACCCGCCATTGCGATGGCGCGCCCGGTCACGCTGACGACGACGCTCAACAACTACGGCGGCGATGGCGCGTACCTCGCGCTCTACGTCACCGACTCCACTGGCGCCTATGTCGGCAGTCTCTGGATGGCGGGCGGCAAGTCCAAATACTACGAGCATCTCACCGACTGGTACCGCGCGACCGGGGGAGACCCGGCCCAGATAAACGGCATCACCGGCGCCAGCGTCGGGGCCGGCAGGACGCTCGAGATCACGCTCGATCTGGCCGATTCGCTGTTTGATGCCGGCTATACGCTGCACATCGACGCGGCCGTCGAGGACATGCGCGACAGCCCGAACGAGGTGGCCGTTCCACTTACAGCCGAAGGCGCGGGCAGCACGGTTCCCGGGCGCCGTTACGTCGCCAGCTTCAGCTATGCCATGTGAGACCGAAGCGCCATGAACCGGGCTCTCCACCGCTGGCCGGGGCTTCTCGCCCTGGTTCTCGTCACCGTCCTTGCGCTCAGCGGCGCGGCGCTTTCCGTCTTCCCGGCGGCGGAGCGCCTCGGCGCGCCGCAGGCGGCGGCCGGGCTAAGCGTGGCCGAACTCGCTGCCCGCATTCAGGCCGCGTATCCGGGTGTCGAGCAGATCAGACGCGCGCCCTCAGGGCGGATCACCGCGTACTGGTTCGATGGCGGCGCGCCTGGCGCCGCCGTGATCGACCCCGCGACGGGCCAAGGCGTGGACTCGGCCGATCCCAACCAGACCGAGCGCTGGCTTACCAATCTGCACCGGGCGCTATTCCTGGACGACGCCGGACGGATGGCGGCAGCGGCGGGCGCCGCTGCAATGCTGGTGCTAGCGCTGAGCGGAGCTGCCCTTGTCGCGCGGCGCGCCGGCGGCTGGC
>JAEYRQ010000603.1 GCA_023435545.1 Pseudomonadota bacterium
GCGGCCGCCCGGCGTCTGTTCCTGAGGCTCGTGACGCCGGGCGAGGGGGCGGGGGACACGCGCCGCATCATCGGCCGCGACGAGATCGCCACCGATCCCGAACCCCGGCTCGCCGAGCGCGTCGTCGACCTGCTCACCGGCGCAAGGCTGCTGACGGTCGACGACCGGATGGTGCAGATTTCGCACGAGGCGCTGCTGCGCTCATGGCCGCGCCTGCGCGGCTGGATCGACGAGGCGCGCGACGATCTCAGGGCCCGGCAGCGGCTGATCCGTCACGGCGAGGAGTGGCTGGCGGCCGGGCGCGACACCGACCTGCTCCTGCGTGGCACTGCGCTGCTGGCGGCGCTCGACTGGCAGGCGAAGAACCCCGACCAGGCTGGCGGTCCCGTGCGCGACTTCCTGGCGGCTTCGGTGGATGAGAGGGACCGCGCCGAAGCGGTCGACCGGCAGCGGCGGACGCGCACGAGGCGGGTCAGGACCGCTGCCGTGGCGGCGCTATCGCTGCTGGCGGCAGGGGCGACGGCGGCCTCGATTGTCGCCTACCTGGCCTTCCGCGATGCCCGGGAGAACGAACTGACCGCCGCTGTGGCGCGGTTGGAGGCGGACAACCGCTTCGCGCTCGCGCTCGGCGCCGTCGCCAATGGCCTGGCCCGTGATGATCCGCGGCTGTCGCTGTTCCTGGCCGGGGAAGCGGCGGCGCGGGCAGGTGCCGGGGCGCCCGGCCACGATGCCCGTTCCGCGATGATCGCCGCGCGGCTCGAGCTGGCCAGTCCTGCTCCACACCTGCTGGGCAGCCCGATCCAGGCAGGCGATGCCCAGTCACTGGCAATGAGCCCGGACGGGGCCTATCTCGCGGTCGGGCGCCGGGACGGGACGATCAGCATCATCGACATCCGAGCCCGGCAGCCGGTCGGTCCACCGCTCACCGGACATCGCGGCGGCATCGAGGATCTCGCGTTCAGCGCCGACGGCTCGTTGCTCGTCTCGGCCGGCAGCGACCGCACGGCGCGGGTCTGGCCGATCAATGATGGCTTCGCCGGCGTAAGCCGGATCGTGGCGACGATCGACGACACGGTCTGGGGTGTCGCAATCGACCCGTCCGGACGCTGGCTCGCCACCGCAGGCCAGGACCAGACGGTGCGTGTCTGGGACATCGAGACGGGCGAACCGTCAGGCCCAGCGCTGGCCGAATGGATCGGCGATGCCCTCAGCGTCGGGTTTGCGCCCGATGGTGGGCTGGTGGCTGGCACCGGCAGCGGCTCGATCCATGGCTGGCGACTGCCGGACCGCACGCCACTGTTCGAACCGATCCGCGACATCCATACCAGCGATGTCTGGGGTATCTCCTTTTCACTCGACGGCCATCGCTTCGCCACGCTCAGCAGCGACCGGACCGTTCAGCTGTTCAGTTTTCCCGGCGGCGAGGCTCTCGGGCGCGCCTTCGATTCGGCTGATCAGATCTACAGCGCCGTCCACCTGCCGGTCGGATCGATCCTGGCGGGTGGAGACGACCAAGGACGTATCCATGTCTGGGACACGGCGGCCGGCTCCCCCCTGTCCGTCTCTGCGCCGGGTCACACCGGACGGATCACGGCGCTGGCACCCAGTGGCGATGGCCGGCTGCTCGCCAGCCTTGGCACCGACCAGACCGTGCGGGTGTGGACGCTGTTCGACGAGATCTTGCCGACGCGCGATCTGCCGGCGGGCGAGGGGGCGGCGAAGGGGGTCGCGGTCAGCGCCGACGGCTCCGTCGTGGCGGCCGGGACCGATGCCGGCACGGTTCTCGTCTGGCGCGGTGGCGATGATGAGCCGCTACGCCTTTCCGGTCACGGCCACCAGGTCTGGGCGGTGGCCCTGTCGCCCGACGGCGGCCGGCTCGCCTCCGCCGACCGTACGGGCGAGCTGCGGGTGTGGACGCTCCATGACAATGCCCCCGCCTGGCAGAGCATCGGGCGCGATGGCGCCATCTGGTGGCTTGGGTTCACAGCGGACGGGACACGGCTGATCGCCGCGGCAGACGGTGGGATTTCCATTCTCGACGCTGCCAACGGCGAGCTCCTTTCCGCGGTCCCGCAGGATGGCGGACAGGTGACACGTGCGGCGCTGTCACCGGATGGAAGCACGCTCGCCGTCTCCACCACCGACGGACGGGTGCGGCTGTTCGACCTGGCTGCCGGAACGGACCTGGCTGAGTTCGACGTCGTCGACGACATCGTGTGGACGGTCAGCTTCAGCCCGGACGGCCGCTACCTTGCTGCCGGGGGGAGCGACGAGGTGGTGTCGATCTGGGATGTGGCGGAGCGTCGCCGAGTGGCCGAATTCGCCGGCCACTCCGGCGGGGCGACCGATCTCGGCTTTCTGCACGGCGGCGCCACGCTGGTGGCGGTGGACCGGCGCGGCGGCGTCCACGTCTGGGATGTGATCGCGCAGCGCAGGCTCGCCCCTCCGCTTCCCGGCCACGCCCGCGCAAGCTGGCGGCTCGCCACCGCGCCCGATGCCGATCGGTTCGTCACGACCGGCGACGACGGCGCCGTTCGGGACTGGGACATTCTGAGCGTCCGGCGGGCCTGCGAGATTGGCGCACCTGCCTTCGACCGCGCGCGGTTGCAGGAGTTCTTCGGGGACGGCTCGGGGCCACTCGCCTGCAACTCCTCCCGACCAGGAGATCACTGATCGGCCTGGGCGTCCTCCCGGCAGACCGCGACACTCAGGCCCTCAGGCAGGCGAGTCTCCGCGTTGCCGCAGGCAGTTGCCAGCCGCGACTGACGCAGGCCTCTCGCACCTGTCAGATCCGCGCCCGACAGGTTGGTGCGCTGCAGCGTCGCCTGGGACAGGTTCGCCCCGGTGAGGTCGGCGCCGGTCAGGTTCGCGTGCGACATCCGCGCGCCGCTGAGATCGGCGCCTGCGAAGCTGGCGCCCTCGGCTCGTATCCTGTCGAGATCGGCCTGCGGCATCCGCGCGCCGGAGAAGTCGGCGCCCCCGGCGCGCGCCCGCTCGAGCCGAGCTCCGTCGAGCTTGGCACCCCGGAAGACCGCGCCGGTGAGCATGCTGCGCTTCATGCCGGTATTGCGGAGGTCGGCGCCGGTGAAATCGGCGCCGGCCAGGTCGACCTCGTCGAGATCGGCGTTGCGCATGTCGGCGTCGCGGAAGATTGCCACGGGAGCCTTCCCCTTCTCGAGGTCGGTCGCCAGCATCAGCGCGCCGGTGAAGTTCGCGCCGGCCAAGTCGGCCTCTTCCATCTCGGCGCGTTGCAGGTCGGCCCTGGTGAAATCGGCGCCGGGCAGCCGCGCATATTTAAGATCGGCGTCGCGCAGCACGCTGCGGGCAAGCCGCGCATCTGTCAGTTCGAGCTCGCGCAGGTTGGCGAATCTGAGGTCGCACCTCTCGCAAGCCCCGTCGGCCCGCAGGCGCTCGATCAACCCGCCGGCATCTGCCCGCTCGGTCACGTCGTGGGCCCAGTCGTTCCAGTAGAGCAGTCCACCGACGATGACCACGAGGAGGAGGAATCCGATGAGGATGATCTTCTTCATTCCGCTGCCTTGTCCCCCGAGCGGCCAGCAGGCCGCGGGGCCGGAGACGCCAGGACACATCCCGGCATCCGACCGCCCTTGATATCGGACTATGCTGCGCCCGGGGCCACGACGCCAGTACCTGCTGTCGTACCCTGGGCGCTTTCGGGAAGGAACTCTACCAGGTGCGGCGCAACTCCCCACCCACGCGCCAGACCGGCTCACCGGTCTCGATCTCGCTGAGGGTCGTGGACAGGCGCGCACCGCGGAACAGGCGCTGCTCCGCCACGAGCGAGCCATGCAGAACGGGATCCGTCTGCGACCAGTTGCCGCGCGCGATGAGGGCGGTACCCGTGGGCCGGAACTCCACCCCGGCGGAACGTTCGGTCTCCCAGGCGGTAACACCGCCTGCCTGGCCGATCCCCGTCTCGACCACCGTCAGGCGGCCCGAGAGGCTCGCATTCAACGCCTCGCCGATGGTCCAGCGGCGCATAACCGTGCCGGAAACGCGCCCCTGCTCGCCGATGGGATCGAAGCGGGCATCGATCGTCGTGCGGGTCCAGCCGAAGGTCCCGGAGGGACCCGGTATCTCGAGGCGGCCCCACGCTGCCGTCGACGGTTGGGCAGGCTGCCGCTGCAATGGTGTGATCGTCACGGCGCGATCGTCAGCCTCGGCCTCGCCGGGCACGCCGAGATCGAGGCCCAGAGAGCTGTTCCAGCGGCCGGGCAGGCGGGCCCGGACCTTGAAGTCCGAGGTGCCGTCCTTGCGGATCGACCGGTCGAACGTGACTCCACCCTCGGCCATCGCCGGGGCGGCAGGAATGGCCAGCGCGATCGCCGCTGCCGCCATCCGCAAGAATGGGTACTTCAACATGCGCAATCCGAAAAATCGCCTCACCACCTCTGATCCGCGAGAGGTCCGGGTTGCAATCAATTCCCCGTGAGCTGAAGAAGATTAGCCCGTGCGCGGGAGGCTCTCAATCCCGCGGAAACGATTAGCGGGAAATGTTGCCGTTATGCGGCAACTCCGAACCGCCCACATATGGCGCGCCGCATGCACGGCAAGTCCCGGCACCGCATGAACGTGCCGAACCGAAGCAAAGCGAGCGTACCGATGCGCTACACCGTCCCATCGCGGGTCGACTGGGTCGATATCGCCAAGGGCATCTGCATCATCATGGTGGTGCTGATGCATTCGACGCTTGGGGTCGAAAAGGCTGTCGGTGCCGAGGGCTGGATGCACGAACTGGTGGCCTTCGCCCGCCCGTTTCGTATCCCGGCCTTCTTCCTGGTCGCCGGGCTGTTCCTGGCACGGCGGATCGACCAGCCGTGGCGGGAATATCTCGACAGCAAGGTCGTGCACTTCGCCTACTTCTACATCCTGTGGCTGGTGATCCAGTGCGGGGTGAAGTGCGGCATGGAGGCGGAACGGTGGGATCTCGTGCCGCTGCACATGCTCGAAGGGCTGGTGCAGCCTTACGGCACGCTCTGGTTCATCTACCTGCTGCCGGTCTTCTTCGTGGCGACGCGGTTCCTGCGCGGTATATCGCCTGCGGTGGTGCTGGCCGGCGCGGCGCTCCTGCAGATCGCGCCGATCCACACCGGCTGGATCGTCGTGGACGAGTTCGCCGACCGTTTCGTGTTCTTCTATGCGGGCTATGCGCTGGCGCCGTTGGTCTTCACGTTCGCTGAGAGGGTGCGGACAGATCCCGTGCCGGCTGCAGCGGCGCTGGTCGCCTGGACCGTCGCCAATCTGGTGGCGGTCGAGACCGATGTCGCCGGGCTGCCGGGCGTGGCGCTGGTGCTGGGCGCTGCCGGCGCGGCGGCGATCGTCGCCATATCGGTGCTGCTCGTCCCGACGGTCGCGGCAGCACCGCTGCGCTACTGTGGCGCCAACTCGATCGCCATCTATCTCGCCTTCGTGCTGCCGATGGCGGCGACGCGAATCGTTCTGGTGGGGACCGGTATCGTCCCCGAGGTCGGCACCATGTCGCTGATCGTCACGATCGCCGCTGTTACGGGACCGCTGGTTCTCGAACGGCTGGTGCGCGGCACCCGTCTCGACTTCCTGTTCGTCCGCCCGGCCTGGGCGCGGCTTGGACGGCGGGACAGGCTGGTGGCGGCCGAATAGACGTCGGCGAAAGGGGTCGCCAACGCGCGCGGGTCGCGGCATAGTCCCGGCCATGCCAGAGCCCAAGTCCAAGCCCAATCCCATCGGGCCCGGAGACCACCTGTTCCTCGTGGACGGGTCGTCTTTCGTCTTCCGCGCCTTCTTCCAGTCGATGAATCAGGCTGCGAAGTACAACTATCGCTCCGACGGCCTGCCGACCGGAGCGGTCCGCCTGTTCTGCACCAAGCTCTACCAGTTCGTCCGCGAGGGCGCCGTCGGCATCCGGCCGACCCATCTCGCCATCGTGTTCGATAAGTCGGAGGAAACGTTCCGCAAGGAGATCTACGCGGACTACAAGGCCAACCGGAAGGAGCCGCCGCCGGATCTCGTGCCGCAGTTCCCGCTGATGCGCGCGGCGGTCAGGGCATTCGGGATGGAGCCTATCGAGAAGGCGGGCTTCGAGGCCGACGACCTGATCGCCACCTATGCCTGCCAGGCGGAGGCGGCAGGGGCCGACGTGCTGATCATCTCGGCCGACAAGGATCTGATGCAGATCGTCACGCCTAGGATCCAGTTCTATGACTTCGAGTCCGGGACGAAGGGCAAGCCCGGCTACCGCCCGGAACGCAAGATCGACGTCGACGGGGTCATCGACTATTTCGGCGTGCCGCCGGACAAGGTGACCGACGTGCAGGCGCTGGTCGGGGACACCTCCGATAACGTGCCGGGCGTGCCGGGCATCGGCATCAAGACCGCTTCGCAGCTGATCTCGGAGTTTGGAGACCTGGAGACCCTCTTGGCGCGGGCCGGCGAGATCAAGCAGCCGAAGCGGCGCGAGAACCTGATCGAGCACGCTGAACAGGCGCGGATGTCGAAGACGCTAGTGACTCTCGACTGCAATGTGGCGCTGGATGTCGAGGCGTCTGCCCTGAAGGTGCCGGATGTCGACGGAACCCGGCTCGTCGGCTTCCTCAAGGCGATGGAGTTCACCACGCTGACCAAGCGGGTGGCCGAGGCCTTTGGCGTCGACATGGAGGCGGCCGAGCCGGATGCCGACTATGTGGCTGGCACATACCAGTTCGAGTTCAGGCCTGTGACCGAGGTCTCGTCCGGGGCGGAGGCCAAGCCTCACACTGAGCCATCTGCAGTCCCGGCGGCGACGCCACGTGCCGAAGCCGCGCCGGGGACGCCGGCGGCGAAAGCCGAGCGTCTGATCGCCGAGGCGAAGTCGACCGCCTGCGACCGCTCGGCGTATGAGATCGTGCGGACGCTCGCCGACCTGGGCCGCTGGATCGCCGAGGCGCGCGAGAGGGGCCATGTCGCTGTCGACACCGAAACGACGAGCCTTGATGCGATGCGGGCGGAGCTCGTGGGCGTGTCGCTCGCCGTTGCACCTGGCCAGGCCTGCTACGTGCCGCTCGGCCATAGCGGCGGCGACGACCTGCTCGGCGGCGGGCTGCTGGCGGATCAGATCCCGTTGGCGGACGCGCTCACGGCGCTGAAGCCACTACTGGAGGACCGCTCGATCCTCAAGATCGGGCAGAACATCAAGTACGACCTGATCGTACTCGCCCGCCACGGCATCGCAGTCGCGCCCTTCGACGACACGATGCTGTTGTCCTATGCGCTCGACGGCGGCGTCAGCGGCGGCCATGGCATGGACGAACTGGCGCGCCGCTGGCTGAATCACACCTGCATCAGCTACGATCAGGTGACCGGCACCGGCAAGGCGCGCATCGGCTTCGGGCGGGTCGCGATCGACAAGGCCGCCGAGTACGCGGCCGAGGACGCCGACGTCACGCTGCGCCTCTGGCGTGTCCTCAAGGCGCGGCTGGTGGCCGAGCGGATGGTCACCGTCTACGAGACGCTGGAGCGGCCGCTGGTCGGCGTGCTGGCGCGCATGGAGCAGCGCGGCGTCTCGATCGACCGGCAGATCCTGTCGCGGCTGTCCGGCGAGTTCGCGCAGACCATGGGCGGGCTCGAGGCCGAGATCCACGAACTGGCCGGCGAGAAGATCAACCTCGGCTCGCCCAAGCAGCTCGGCGACATTCTGTACGGCAACATGGGGCTGCCGGGCGCCAAGAAGACCAAGACCGGCGCCTGGGCGACAGGCGCCGATATCCTGGAGGAGCTGGCCGAAGCAGGCCATGAGCTCCCCCGCAAGATCCTGGAGTGGCGCCAGCTCTCGAAGCTGAAGTCGACCTATACCGACCTTCTGCCGGGGTTCGTCCATCCGCAAACCGGACGGGTGCACACCGATTTCGCGCTGGCCGCGACCACGACGGGACGGCTTTCGTCGTCCGATCCGAACCTGCAGAACATCCCGGTCAGGACCGAGGCCGGCCGCAAGATCCGCCGCGCCTTCGTGGCCGCGCCGGGCTACCGGCTGGTGTCGGCCGACTACAGCCAGATCGAATTGAGGGTGCTCGCCCATATCGCGGACATCCCACAGCTCAAGCAGGCTTTCGCCGACGGTCTGGACATCCACGCGCTGACGGCGTCCGAGATGTTCGGCGTGCCGGTCGAGGGCATGGACCCGATGGTGCGGCGCCGTGCGAAGGCGATCAATTTCGGCATCATCTACGGCATCTCCGCCTTTGGGCTGGCCAACCAGCTCGGCATCGCCCGCGAGGAGGCGCGCGACTACATCGCCCGCTATTTCGAGCGTTTCCCCGGCATCCGCGACTACATGGACGCAATGAAAGCGGAAGCGCGTGAGCGGGGCTTCGTCGCCACGGTGTTCGGGCGCAAGTGCCACTATCCACTGGCCGAGGCCCGCTCCCACGCGGAGCGCGGCTTCATGGAGCGCCAGTCGATCAACGCGCCGATCCAGGGCTCGGCCGCCGACATTATCCGCCGGGCGATGGCCCGCATGGAGGACCGGCTGGATGAAGCGGGGGTCGAGGCACGCATGCTGCTGCAGGTACACGACGAACTGGTGTTCGAGGTGCCGGAGGACGGCGTCGAGGCCGCCCTGCCGGTGATCGTTCAAACCATGGAGACGGCGGCCGAGCCTGCCGTCTCGCTGTCGGTCCCGCTCAAGGTCGATGCGCGGGCCGCCGGCAACTGGGAGGAGGCGCACTGAGGCGCCTCGCTCCCGTTGCCACCGTCACTGCCGGGCCGGTCAGTGGCCGCGCGCCTTCAGCCATTCGCGCATCTCTGCGATCTCGGCTTCCTGCGCGGTGATGACCTCCTCGGCCAGCGCCCGAACCTCCGGGTCGCTGCCGTGGGCGATCACCACGCGCGCCATGTCGATCGCCCCCTGGTGATGGGGAATCATGCCGAGCACGAAATCGACGTCGGCATCGCCGGTATAGTCGATCGCCATGTCGCGATGCATCCGGTCGTTCGCCTCGATGTAGGCCTGGACCGCTTCGGACTGCGCGGCGGGTGCCGCATGGCCGGCGTGGCCGTGGGTGCCGGCGTCCGAGGCGAGCGCGGGGGCGCAGAGAATCGCCGCGAGCATGGCGGCGGTGGTCGATATCTTCATCACAGATGATCCGTAGGTGGCGGATGTCGAATCTCCGGGCGGCCGCCACCTACGCCGGCACGGATCGAAACGAGGGGTGAACGTCCCGAAGACGTCGGATCAGACGAGATGTCTCGGCGGCGGATCGTTGAGGCCGGGACCTGCCGCATGCACGGCCAATTCGGCGGCCGCCTCGGCGATGCCGGCACCGTCCGCCGCGCGGGCGGCAGCGGGTGGGCCGAGCGG